>CP144363.1 GCA_040954445.1 Burkholderia sp.
TTATGCAACAACGCCTCCAGGTGCTCTAAATCGATGTCGAAATGGAGATCGCGGGCGGGCGACGGCTTGTCCGTCGCGTGACCGTGATCAGCCCGAAGGGCATGCTCTTGTGGTTGGGCGTCAGTCGTTCGGAGTGCCTGGGCAACGGCTTTCGTAGTCCTGGCCACCGTAGAACACGCCGACGATGGAGACCGTGCCAGCCGGCTCATCGACCACGAAAGCGACGACGGTGCGGCCTCGGTAGTTGGTGATGCGAAGGCCCGGCATCAGGTCGTCACGTCGGCGACCTCGGAGCGGGAAGTCAGCCAGGCTGACGCAGTAGGACACGGTTGCGTCTACATATCGGGCAGCCGTGTCGGGCGATCCTGCTTCGGCGATGTAGTCCTCGATGTCCCCGAGCTGGTCGCGGGCGACCGGTGAGAACTGGACGATGTAGCTCACGCTTGGGCTTTGCGTGGGGTCTTGCGACGTGCCGCGAGGTCGTTACGCACCTGGTCGGCGGTGAGTGCTTGGCCAGGGTTGTCCTTCAATGCTTGGGCAGCGGGCACGACGGCCTCGCGTAGCCACGTCTCGACGGCGCGATCGCGTGCCGCGAGGGCGCGCAGTCCGTCGCGGATGACTTCACTTTCAGATGCGTACTCGCCTGCCTCGACCTTGGCCCGCACCATGTCAGCCATTTCGTTCGGCAGCGTGATACTGAATTGCTGAGTGGATCGCATGGCGTGCCCTCCAGTGTTCAATCCTATTAAATCATATTCTACTTGGTGGCAAGCGAGGGGGTGGGCAACGGCGTTAGCCGTTGTCCACGCCGGAGCGGGTAGGGCGGTGGACCCTGTGGGCAAAGGCGCGGAACGGTGGGAAACCGCTTGTCGGTTTTCCACGGGGCCGGGCCGGTGCGCGAAGCGCATTGTCCACAAGTCCACGGCCATCCATAACAGCAAAAGTTATAAGGACCCTTACAAGCAAAACCTTATAGGTTTAGGGGGGGTCCGATTTCACGTGGTCGGGGGGTCCGATTTCACGCATAGAAAGGCCCTTTGGGGGGTCCGATTTCACGTGGTCGGGGGGTCCGATTTCACGTGGATAACACATTGAATTAACAGGGTTTTCCACAGAAAACGCTACTTGCGCATGATAGCTGGATTGATTGCTCTCGGGGGAATCGGCGGGGGCGACGACATGAGCATGATTCCGCCTGTCACCTGGCGAACTTTCGCCTTCGGATAGACGGCCAGCACCTTGCGCAGCGCCGGCAGAAACTTCTTCTTGAAATCCTTATCCGGGTCCGCGCCCTGGTATTCCTGGCCGAACTGCTCCCGGAGGTTTTTCCAGTGCAGGATGACCGCAGGCCCTCGATGCGATACAGGCGGTGGGCGAGCCAGCAATACACGTCCAGCGCCAAGGCGGAACCACGCAAGGCCATCAGAGCGCGGTTGTCGAGCGGCACGCCGCTTTCCACCAGCTCGTTGAAGTAGCCTTCGGACAGGAGCATGACGCCGGGCCAAAAGGTGCGCTGGTTGGTATCGCGGTTCGACAGCCATGCGTCGAACTGCTCGACCGGCTGGCCGTTGAATGTGCGGCCTTTGAAGCCGAGTTGCAGCCGGCACGCTGCAAGGGCGTGCATTTGCGTTCGCAGGGTCGCGTAGCGCCGGCCTTCGCTCTCCATGCCTAGCATGCGCAGGAATTGGGCGGCGCTGTCGCCGGTCGGAATCTCGCGGGTGGCATTGCGCTTCGCGTAGGTGGACACCCAAGCGAGCGCGAGACGGGGCATAACGCCATAGGGGATAGGCTGTGCGACAGGGCCGTTACCTTCGTCCAGATAGCCAGCCTGCACGTTCAGCCACGCATCGCCGCTGCGTCGCAGGAACTCGCGTTCGGCAATATGCGCGCGAGGCAAACCGACCTGGCAAAGAATCGCGTGGGAAAATGCCATGTCCTGGCCGTTCGGTTCCACTGTCGCGATCGTCGTTGCGAAGTCGAGTAACTTTTTATCGGCGCCAGTTGCGGCAGCCGGCTTGGTCGATTTGGCGCGAGCGGGTTTAGCAGCCTTCAGTTTTTCGAGTGGGTGGGTGGCCGCGCTTGGGTACAGGTCTGCCCGGTAAGCGGTCTTGCTCGCAAGGTCCGCGGCTGTTTCGGACGGAACGCCCCGAGTTTCCAGATACGCGCGATAGCCTGCGCGCCACTGGAGCATCTGCGAAGCGGTGAGCGTTTGCGTAGTCTCGCCGACCTTCTTCATGGTGTTGTGGCTCCCTGCACGTGCGCCTGACGCCCGATGGCCGCCCGACGTGCCGGCGAGGGTGTCGATGCGGGCTTGATGGCTTTGCCGTTCTGCTTGACGTGCGCGCGCCAGATGCGCTTGACGTGGGTTTCGCTGCATCCTGCAAGGCGAGCTGTTTCCGCGATGGACTGCCCGGCGACGCGCAGGGCAATCACTCGATCATGAACCGCCGTGTTGGGCTTTCGGTCTTGGTACTTCTGCGCGACCTTCGCCAGTTCGATCCCCTCGCGTTGCCGCTTGCGCCGGTCTTCGTAATCGTCCCGCGCGATCTGGAGCGCGACGCGCAGCATCATTGTCTGCATCGACTCAAGCACGACGCGCGACACGCCTGTCGCTTCGGCAACCAGCTCGGACAGGTCAACCACGCCCGGCACGGCCAGGCGGGCGCCCTTGTCGCGAATGGCGGCGACAAGGCGCTCGGCTTCCTCCAGTGGCAGGCGGCTGATGCGGTCGATCTTCTCGGCGATGATGACCTCGCCGGGCTGCAAGTCCTCAACCATACGCAGCAGCTCGGGCCGATCGGGGCGCGCACCTGACGCTTTCTCGCGGTAGACGCCGGCGATGTGGTAGCCAGCCGCGCGAGCGTCGGCGACGATTTGCTCCTGCCGAGGCGTTGTTGCATAAATCGAGCGCGAGGACGCAATGGCATCGGACGGGCATAATTCAGGCGATACGAACGGATTGCGGACGAGCGAGGTCCGCCATGCGGTTGATGACGCCGACGCGAACGGAGACCTCGGTCGCTTGCGCGGCGATGTGACGCGCCCAGAGACAGTGGCCGGTGAGGGTCTTGAACCGATACATCGCATTCTCGGCAAGCGATCGCCGGTGGTAGCCACTGTGTTGCTTCCATTCTCGACGACCGTCACGGGCAATTGCATCAACCGCGCCATTACGCCACGCCGCACCGGGCATATCCGCTGGCCAATGAGCGGCACCCTCGCGTGGCGGAATCGAAGGAATAGCACTGCGTGCAGCAATGGCCGCATGGCATGGCTTGGTGTCGTAGGCACCGTCACCGCCGATGACATCGATTTGTTCTTCGCGTGGAATCTGGTCGAGCAACTTGGCCAGAGCGTCACCGTCAGCCACATTCTGATTCGTCATTAGCGCGGCATGCACTTGACCTGTATTCGCGTTGAGCGCGAGATGGACTTTACGCCACGTGCGCCGCTTCGAGTAGCCGTGCTGGCGCACCTTCCATTCACCTTCTCCATAGACCTTCAGACCGGTGCTGTCGACAACCAGATGGATCGGTTCATTGTCACGAAGGATCGGCAGTTCGACATCAAGCGTTTTTGCCCGGCGACAGAGCGTGGTGTAATTCGGCACCGGCAAGCTCGGGAAGGCCAAATCGCGCAGACTTTGGGTGAAACCTTGCAGGGCGCGCAAGGTCAGTCGATAGACGGTCTTCACGCCAAGTAATGCCTGAATCAGCGTATCGCCGTATACACACGGGCGACCACGTGTGGGTATGGCATCGGGCATTCTGGCAAGGACGGCTTCATCTATCCATATTGTTACGTTCCCCCGGCTGATCAGGCCTTCATTATAGGCTGCCCAATTCCTGACACGGTAGCGTGCCTTCGGCTCACCTTTCTTGTGTATGTCCTTGCGCATTTTCTTGGCAAAAATTAGGCAGTTACTCTGGAATCTGACTTGATAGGAGGCTGGCCCCGCGACCGTTGCGCGTAAACGTCAACGGATCTCGCTCGATTTATGCAACAACGCCCCTGCCGATGCAACTCTTGTTGCTCGGTGCTCACGCGCAGGTACACGCGTGCCACCTTGAGGGTAGGGGAGGGGACCCCTTTGGCGGCCTGTTTACGCATGGCTGGGCGCTCCGTAGTGCGTGCGGTAGGTGTGATGCTCCGCGCAGTCGGCCGCAAGGCCCATTTGCTCAAGTAGCCCGCGCTCCCATGCGCCTGGGCGTCTGCTGCCTTCCGCCACGCTGGCCAGCACGTATGCAAAGAGGTCCTGCACGGACGGCTGTGGATTCGGCGCACCGTGCTTGCGGTGCAGTTCAACCATGTATTCCAGTTCCTTAAGCACTTCGGGGTCGATTGTGATTTGCATGCCGGCGCTGGTCCTTTTAGGTATAGCCTATTGGTCGGGGCTATACCGGACTGGGCCAAAATAACAATACCCGATGCTAATGTTCCACCCTTTTTTGAACCACCCTATAGTGCCTATCAAGGTGGACAGGTTCTAGCCGTGCCTGGGGCTTTGTAGAGGGAGCCAACAAAATCTATGGTCACCCCCGTTTTTGCAACCTTGATTTTTGACGGTGTGGATTGGCTTGCCTAAATCTATCCGGCGTCGTTGTGGGGATCGCTCCCCGCGCCACGATGAGAGTCGCGCCTGACGGTCCTAAAAAGCCCCTCGGCTTTCGAGAGCCGATTTTTTTGCCAGGTTCTCCGTCAGGCCGGTGTGCCGTTCACGTCATCAAATTTCAGCGGTCGCAAAACCAGATGGGTTGACTTCGGTAAAGCAGTCAGCGGGATCGGCTTATCAGGCAGGCATGGCGGCCGATCCCGCGTCGAATGTGGTGTTGCGGGTTGCCAGCGCCCAGGCGGTGCGAGCCAGCTTGTTCGCGAGGGCGCAGGCCACGACGTTGGAATGCCGTCGCGCCAGCATGGCACGGACCCAATCGGCGAGCGGGCCGCTCTGTCGTTCGAGCCGCTGCATGTAAGCCCGTGCGCACTGAACCAGCAGGCGCCGGATGTTTTTGTCACCCCGCTTGCTGATCCCCAGCAGGCGGGCCTTGCCGCCCGTGCTGTACTGGCGAGGCACCAGTCCGATCGATGCGGCGAAGTCCCGGCTGCATCCGTACTGCTTGCCATCGCCCATCTCGGCAGCCAATACGCTCGCCGTGATCGGGCCGACCCCTGGAATCGTCAGCAGGCGCTGGCCGAGCTCGTCGTCGTCCAGTTGCCGGGCCATCTTCTTGTCGATCTCGCCGATCTGTTCGCTCAGGTACTTGAAGTGAGCATGCAGGCGTTCGAGGATGGCGACCAGGCGCGGTGGCAGCGGATGCTCGGCGAGCACGGCCGGCAGGCGCACGATGACGGCGTTGCCGATCGGCAGGCTGATGCCGAATTCGAGCAGAAAGCCGTGCATCTGGTTGACGGCTTTCACCCGATCCAGCACCAGCGAATCGCGTACCCTATGCAGGGCCGAGAGCGTTTGCTGCGATTCCGTCTTCGGCGTCACGAACCGCATGGCGGGACGCGATGCCGCTTCGCAGATCGCTTCGGCGTCCACGAAGTCGTTCTTGTTGCTCTTCACGAAGGGCCGCACGAACTGCGGCGAGATCAGCTTGACCTGGTGGCCGAAGCTGGCGAGCTTGCGCGCCATGTGATGCGCGCCGGCGCACGCTTCCATGACCACCGTGCAGGCGTGAAACGTGGCGAAGAACTCGATCAACTGCTTGCGCCCCGCCTTCTTGCGAAACACGGCTTTGCCATGCCGGTCCTGGCCGTGAAGGTGAAACGAATGCTTGCCCAGATCGATCCCAACCAGCGTCACGTTTTGCATGATGGCCTCTCCAGAAAGAAAAACACCCTACAGCGTAACCCGCGTGCAGGGTGGGGGTGACCATCTCATTAGCCCCGCACAAGGCGGGGCGGAAACCTGGGATAATGATCAGAGGATTACGACCGTCAGGTTAATTACGGCTTCCCATATTGAGCTGCCAGCCAAGCGCGCGCGGCTCTCCAGGCGGATAGACGCCGCCTAGCTCTGAACAGATACGCCCGGCCACGACCGCGCCCTGGCTGTACGGCTGGCCATCGAGATAGCACACGCGCGGCGCCGTGGATGCGGCGCCGCCGGCGGCTTCTGGAGCGCGGCGAGCTGTGAGGACATCACGGTCAGGTCTTGATGCATCTGCGTGAGCTGCTGGTTGGTTTGGTCCATCTGCTGTGTGGTAGCACAACCGGCCAAAGCCAGCACGGCAACGAACGGGGTGTGGGCTGCTGCCGGTCTTATAGACACCGACCTAAGCTTTTTGAGCTTTCTCGAACTGTATCGGGCTGACGTAGCCGAGCGTCGAATGACGGCGAGTCGGGTTGTAGAACCGCTCGATGTAGTCGAACACATCGGCGCGGGCCTGTTCCCTGGACCGGTACACCTTTCTGGCCGTGCGCTCAGTCTTCAATGAACTGAAGAAGCTCTCCATGGCCGAGTTGTCCCAGACCTCACCCGCGCGGCTCATGCTGGAGGTGATGCCTTGTTCCTTGAGCAGCTCCTGGAAGTGCTCGCTGGTGTATTGGCTTCCTTGGTCGGAGTGATGCAGCAACGCCACCGGCTTGCCCCGGCGCCACACTGCCATCATCAGCGCATCGGCCACGAGCTGCGAGGTCATGCTGTCCTGCATCGACCAGGCGTTGTTGCGTAAATCGAGCGAAAGCCGTTGACGTTTACGCGCAACGCGCGCCGGCCAGCCCCCCTATCAAGTCAGATTCCACAGTAACTGCCTAATTTTTTCCAAAAAATGCGCAAGGACATACACAAGAAAAGTGAGCCGAAGGCACGCTACCGTGTCAGGAATTGGGCGGCTTATAATGAAGGCCTGATCAACCGGGGGAACGTAACAATATGGATAGATGAAGCCGTCCTTGCCAGAATACCCGATGCCATACCCACACGTGGTCGCCCGTGTCTATACGGCGATACGCTGATTCAGGCATTACTTGGCGTGAAGACCATCTATCGACTGACCTTGCGCCGCCCTGCAAGGTTTCACCCAAAGTCTGCGCGATTTGGCCTTCCCGAGCTTGCCGGTGCCGAATTACACCACGCTCTGTCGCCGGGCAAAAACGCTTGATGTCGAACTGCCGATCCTTCGTGACAATGAACCGATCCATCTGGTTGTCGACAGCACCGGTCTGAAGGTCTATGGAGAAGGTGAATGGAAGGTGCGCCAGCACGGCTACTCGAAGCGGCGCACGTGGCGTAAAGTCCATCTCGCGCTCAACGCGAATACAGGTCAAGTGCATGCCGCGCTAATGACGAATCAGAATGTGGCTGACGGTGACGCTCTGGCCAAGTTGCTCGACCAGATTCCACGCGAAGAACAAATCGATGTCATCGGCGGTGACGGTGCCTACGACACCAAGCCATGCCATGCGGCCATTGCTGCACGCAGTGCTATTCCTTCGATTCCGCCACGCGAGGGTGCCGCTCATTGGCCAGCGGATATGCCCGGTGCGGCGTGGCGTAATGGCGCGGTTGATGCAATTGCCCGTGACGGTCGTCGAGAATGGAAGCAACACAGTGGCTACCACCGGCGATCGCTTGCCGAGAATGCGATGTATCGGTTCGAGACCCTCACCGGCCACTGTCTCTGGGCGCGTCACATCGCCGCGCAGGCGACCGAGGTCGCCGTTCGCGTCGGCGTCATCAACCGCATGGCGGACCTCGCTCGTCCGCAATCCGTTCGTATCGCCTGAATTATGCCCGTCGATGCCATTGCGTCGTCACGCTCGATTTATGCAACAACGCCCATCGACCAGCCGACGATGCGACGCGAGTACAGGTCGAGTACCGCAGCGGCATATAGCCAGCCCTCGGCCGTCCAGATGTACGTGAAGTCGGCTACCCACTTCTGGTTCGGCGCATCAGCCTGGAACTGGCGGTCCAACACGTTTTCGGCGATAGCGCCGCGTTGGCCTCGGTCCTGCGGCAAGCCTCGACGTCGCGGCCTCGCGCGCAGGGCCTGCTCACGCATGAGCCGTTCAATGCGGTGCAATCCGCATCGCTGGCCCAGTGCCAGCACGTCATGCCACACGCGCCGAGCACCATAGGTACGGTCGCTACCCAGGAAGCTCTGACGCACCTGGTTGCCGAGCACCTCGTCTTCCAGACTGCGTTGGCTTCGGGGCCTGCTAAGCCACGCATAGAAGCCGCTTCGTGAGACACCGAGCGCCTCACACATCATTGCCAGCGGCCACGTCCCTCGGTGTTTCGCAACGAAGCCGAACTTCACATCGACTCCTTGGCGAAGTAGGCCGCCGCTTTTTTCAACAGGTCACGCTCCATGCGCAGCTTGGCGTTCTCCTTCCTCAGACGCTCCAGCTCAGCCTGTTCGGGCTTCATCACGCCCTGACCAGGAAACGCCTGCTGCGGGTCGATCGCAGCCTCGCGCACCCACTTGCGCAACACGTTCTCGTGTACATCGAGGTCGCGTGCAGCCTGTGCCACCGACACGCCTCGTTCCTTCACCAGCTTGACTGCCTCAAGCTTGAACTCTCGGCTGAATTGCCTTCTCGTTCCCATAAACCACCTCCGGTTTCATCTTCCACCTTAACAAGCTGTCTTTGAAACCGGCAGCAGCCCAGTGAGCCTCGTAAGTTCCATCGCGCCTCCTAGAGCTGGACGGCGCCGAACTGCGAAATGATCGTGTCGATCATCGCCGCATTTGCTGGCTGGTCGGTGCCGGGGCACTGTTTCAGGAACGAACGGCGAGCATCAGACGTGGCGCCTTTATCAAGGTGCCCGTGGTGCCATTTGATGATGCCGAAGAAGTCGTTTATGGCGCTGTTACAAGAGCTTCCAGCACCGCCCTGCACCTTGCCGGCCATGCACATGAAGGAATCGCACGGGCTCGCGTATGCGCTGCCGGCGGCCAGTGTGCCGGCGAGCAGCGCGGCAAGTACCAATCGCTTTTTCATGGAGTTCTCCTAAGTTGGAGCCGGCGAAGGGCACCGGCCAGACCCTCGAAAACCGCATGGACAAGAATAAGCACGAAGGTGGTAGCGGCTGTCCAGAGCACGATCTTTGGCTCACGCCAGTGCGTAAAGCATTCGATCGCGATGGAGGCGACCAGCGCCAAAACGGCAAGCCGCGAGGCGACGCGGATGGGGAAGTCGAGCAACCGCAGCAACGTTGCCGCCGCATCGGCTGTCACGTCGCACACGATACGACCGAAGAAACGGGCACCCCGCGAGCTAGCCCGCACCAGGTGCCGAGCAAGTGGATCGCGGCCCGGTCTGGCCGTGGTCGGCGTCGGCGCAACCCGTCGCCGGGCTTCGGACAGCTTCACAACGGTACCCATAGTTCAATCCTCGTCTCGAATCTCGAAGTCGGCCAGTTCACGGCCTTCTTCGAGGTACTTCCGCAACCAGTCGGGTCGCTTTCCCTGCCCGCCCCACGTGTTGAAGGGGTTAGCCGGATCACGGTAGCGAGGTCGCCCGCGCGGCATCTTCTCCGGATCAAGCGGCACAAACTGGATCGTCCTCGGCGTCACGGGAGGCTTTGTCTCCTTCTTCGATCCACGGGGCTTGCCGCGCTTCTCACTTGACACGACGGATTTCCATTATACTATGCTCGTTAGTCATCGAAATTTCAATTCCGAGGATAAAGACGGGTTACGGAAGATGAACAGCATGGCACGACAACTCCTGGCCGCGGCCGCTGTCCTTGCTTGCGCCGGGGCCGGTGGCACTGCCTCGCACGCTGCGCAACCCGAATTGTCGGGCGACGTAATCGCCCTGGCAAAGCGGTGTTCCCCTAACGTGCATCCGCTGACTATGGCTTACATCGTGTCGGCAGAGTCCCGCAACGATCGCCTTGCGATCGGCGTGAACGGCGGGTACAGCTTGCCTCGCCAGCCAGCGAACGACGGGGAATCCGCCGCGACGATCGAATGGCTACAGGCCCATGGTTACAATTTCGACGTGGGGTATGGCCAGGTCAATTCCGGCAATTTTGCCAAGCTAGGGGAGACCGGGACAGCTCTACTCGATGGCTGCACGAATCTGCGTGCGGCGGCCACGGTACTGGCGGGCTGCTATGCGGAGGCGGTGAAGGCTTCGGGAGAAGGTCAGGCGGCACTCCAACGTACGTTGAGCTGCTACAACACCGGCTCACAGACGGCGGGCTTTCGCAACGGCTACGTCGCGAAAGTCGTGCGTGTTGCAGCACGCGCGACCGTCTTGCAGGTTCCCGCTCTTGTCGGCGATGGCAAGACGGCCTCGCCGGCGGCTCCGCCCGCGACACCGCCGGCGGCGGCCCAAGCAGGGCAGGGCGCCGCTGCGCCTTCCCAACCCGAAAAGACTTCTTCAGACTCGGACGGTTCGCCGGATGTATTCGGCACGCCCGATGACGATGCCTTTGCACACGCTGATCCGGGCGCTTTCATACTAAAAAACCGGCTACGGAGGCATGTGATGCGAGTGTTCCTCATCCTTCAACGACAACTGGAGGGCCTACATCGCGATAAGAAGATCAAGAGAGTGTCAATACAGCGGCTCGATGCCAAACAGTGGATTCCGCTGTTTGAGATAACGGGGATCGGCGAGGACCGCGACCAAACGATCACTTGCTCGCTCCGTGTCCAGTCCGCAAACAAGGTACGCACCTGGGCCAACCTGACCGCACTGGCCGAATGGCTGAAAGAACGATTTGCGGTCGAAGCCTGCGAGCTGGTCCTGACGGACTACCAAACGGATTATCTAACCGAATGAGGATTGACGTATGAAGTTGCTTCCAAGGGTCGGCCAGTCGATGGCCGCAGCCACGATGACAGCGCTGGTATCGACGGCGGCCTGGGCCGATGGCCGTCGATACCGGAACGTCCTCGATGACGTCTCTTAAGACGTGGATGATGACCTGGATTCCGATTGCGGCGACGATCCTGATTATCGTCTGCGCGATCGCGTGGATTGCCCACATCCTGCGGGCCGATTGGGCGGTGCGTATCGTCATCGGGCTTATCGTGATCGGCTCGGTGTCTTACCTGGTCGGTCTTTTCAGGCTGACCTGACAGACGGCGGGAGGCCCGAATATGGCAACCGGACGTGACGGTCGATTTCCGCTATTCAAGGGTGCGACACGCCTGCCCACTTTCGCGGGCGTGCCGCGTACCGTCTTCCTGGCGACGTTTATTTTCAGCGCGTCGCTGTTCATGACGATCCACTTCTACGCCGTGGCGCTCTTTGCCTTCTTGTGGTTCGTGGAGTGCTGCATTTCCAAGCACGACGACCGGATGTTTCGAATCCTCGCGCTGGCAGTGCGGACGAAAGTGCTGAATTGGATCAATTCGCCTTTCACGTCGAGGTGGGGAGGTTCGACCTACTCCCCCGTGGACTACGAGAGGAAACGCTAATGGCTGTTGAAGCACGCGAAGTTAAAGCCGATCAGGCGCTACGGTTTCGCAAGGAACCGGTGTGGATGAAGCACCTGCTGTACTCGTTTCACATCACCGACCACATCATCAGCACGATCGGCGGCGAATACGTTACGGTGTTCAAGGTGCGCGGTCGCACGCACGATTGCGCATCGAATGCCGAGCTGCTGAACTGGCACCGCGATCTGAACCAGTTGGTGAAGTCCATCGGGAACGAGAAGGTGCGGTTCTGGACGCACACGCACCATCACAAGGTCGATAGCTATCCCAAGAGCGATTTTCGGACCACCTTCGCCCGTATGTTCGATGAAAACTACGTGCGCTCGTTCGAGAATTTCCCGCTCATGGTCAACGACCTTTACCTGACGGTGGTATTCAACCCCCTCGGCGATTTGACGCAGCGGCTGTTTGCCAAGTTCGAACGGCCTAGCAGTGGCGTTGTTGCATAAATCGAGCGAGATCCGTTGACGTTTACGCGCAATGGTCGCGGGGCCAGCCTCCTATCAAGTCAGATTCCAGAGTAACTGCCTAATTTTTGCCAAGAAAATGCGCAAGGACATACACAAGAAAGGTGAGCCGAAGGCACGCTACCGTGTCAGGAATTGGGCGGCCTATAATGAAGGCCTGATCAACCGGGGGAACGTAACAATATGGATAGATGAAGCCGTCCTTGCCAGAATACCCGATGCCATACCCACACGTGGTCGCCCGTGTCTATACGGCGATACGCTGATTCAGGCATTACTTGGCGTGAAGACCGTCTATCGACTGACCTTGCGCGCCCTGCAAGGTTTCACCCAAAGTCTGCGCGATTTGGCCTTCCCGAGCTTGCCGGTGCCGCATTACACCACGCTCTGTCGCCGGGCAAAAACGCTTGATGTCGAACTGCCGATCCTTCGTGACAATGAACCGATCCATCTGGTTGTCGACAGCACCGGTCTGAAGGTCTATGGAGAAGGTGAATGGAAGGTGCGCCAGCACGGCTACTCGAAGCGGCGCACGTGGCGTAAAGTCCATCTCGCGCTCAACGCGAATACAGGTCAAGTGCATGCCGCGCTAATGACGAATCAGAATGTGGCTGACGGTGACGCTCTGGCCAAGTTGCTCGACCAGATTCCACGCGAAGAACAAATCGATGTCATCGGCGGTGACGGTGCCTACGACACCAAGCCATGCCATGCGGCCATTGCTGCACGCAGTGCTATTCCTTCGATTCCGCCACGCGAGGGTGCCGCTCATTGCCAGCGGATATGCCCGGTGCGGCGTGGCGTAATGGCGCGGTTGATGCAATTGCCAGTGACGGTCGTCGAGAATGGAAGCAACACAGTGGCTACCACCGGCGATCGCTTGCCGAGAATGCGATGTATCGGTTCAAGACCCTCACCGGCCACTGTCTCTGGGCGCGTCGGCGTCATCAACCGCATGGCGGACCTCGCTCGTCCGCAATCCGTTCGTATCGCCTGAATTATGCCCGTCCAATGCCATGGCGTCCTCACGTTCGATTTATGCAACAACGCCCCTAGCAGTAGCGATCTGCGCGATATGCAGGCCAAAGCGATCGCGGCGGTCGAGGAAATCGCGGGCCAGCTCATGGACGCGATGCGGCCGTATGGCATCGAGCGCCTGGGGATTTACTACCGCGATCGACGCGGCAACGTCGTTGCGTCGGGCGAGGATAGCGACGAGCCTGACGACGATACGGGCGATCTGCTGGCCGATACGGCCCCGGTGGACATTCGGCCGGCGCCGGTGCCGCAGGAGAACCAGCACGCCTTTTCGTCGGCTCTGGAATGGCTCGGCTTCCTCTGCAACGGCGAATGGAACATCGTTCCGGTGTGCCGCGACCGCATCCGCACCTACCTGATGACAAATCGCGTCGTCAGCTCCATGTGGGGCGACGTGCTCCAGATTCGCACGCCTGACCGCGTTTTCTATACGGCCGCCGTCGAGATTCGCGACTACGACGAAGAAACCGAGCCCGGCCAGTTGAACCTGCTCATGGAAGCCGATTTTGAGTTCGTGCTGACGCAGTCGTTCTGCTGCATGTCGATGTCGGCCGCGCGACAGTTCCTCTCCAATCAGGAAAAGTCCCTGATGGAGACGCAGGACCCAGCCGCCTCGCAAATCGCGGGCATGAAAACGGCCAAGGACGACGTGGTATCGCGCCGCTTCATCATAGGCTGGCATCACGCGACGGTCCATGTCTACGGCGATACGTCGAAGGACGCGCAGAAGTTCGCGCGGCAGGCCCGCGTGCTGCTGAACCAATGCGCGATCACGGCCGCGCCGGTGTCGCTGGCCTCGGAAGCGGCGTACTACGCGATGTTTCCCGGCAATCAGACCTATGCTCCCCGCCGGCGCCGATCAATAGCTGGAATTTCCTGTGCTTCTCGCCGTTCCACAACTTCATGACCGGCAAGCCCACGGGCAACCCCTGGGGGCCGGCGGTGATGCTGTTCAAGACGGTGGCCGGTAGCCCGCTGTTCTTCAACTTCCACATGACACCGCCGGACGAAGATTCGACCGGCAAGCGGCCGCCCGGCGTGACACTCATCTTGGGCCGCATCGGCTCGGGCAAAACTACGCTGCTGAATGCGCTGCTCACGGAGTCCACCAAGTTCAACCCGCGCATGTTCATTTGGGACAAGGATCAGGGCATGGCCCCGTTGGTCCAATCCCTTCGGGGGCACTACAAGGTTATGCGTGAAGGCGAGCCATCCGGCTTCCAGCCGCTGCAACTGGCTCCAAGCGCGCGCAATATCGGGTTCGTGAAGCGCCTGGTACGCCTGCTCGCGGAAATCTCTCTCGGCGGCACGCTGGAGCACACGGACATCGAGGACATCAGCCACGCGACAGAGGCATTGATGGGCCACGATACCCTGATTCCCCTCGAAGCGCGGAACATGACCACGCTCGTGCAGCAACTCCCCAACCCATACCGGACCAGCAGCGGGTCGCGTCCGACGCTGGCTGCGTTGCTCACGCCGTGGTGCCGTGGGCATCAGCACGGGTGGCTGTTCGATAACGACAGCGATACGTTTGACGTGACCTCGAACGACATCAATGCGTTCGACATTACGGGGCGTTGTTGCATAAATCGAACGTGAGGACGCCATGGCATCGGACGGGCATAATTCAGGCGATACGAACGGATTGCGGACGAGCGAGGTCCGCCATGCGGTTGATGACGCCGACGCGAACGGGGCGACCTCGGTCGCCTGCGCGGCGATGTGACGCGCCCAGAGACAGTGGCCGGTGAGGGTCTTGAACCGATACATCGCATTCTCGGCAAGCGATCGCCGGTGGTAGCCACTGTGTTGCTTCCATTCTCGACGACCGTCACGGGCAATTGCATCAACCGCGCCATTACGCCACGCCGCACCGGGCATATCCGCTGGCCAATGAGCGGCACCCTCGCGTGGCGGAATCGAAGGAATAGCACTGCGTGCAGCAATGGCCGCATGGCATGGCTTGGTGTCGTAGGCACCGTCACCGCCAATGACATCGATTTGTTCTTCGCGTGGAATCTGGTCGAGCAACTTGGCCAGAGCGTCACCGTCAGCCACATTCTGATTCGTCATTAGCGCGGCATGCACTTGACCTGTATTCGCGTTGAGCGCGAGATGGACTTTACGCCACGTGCGCCGCTTCGAGTAGCCGTGCTGGCGCACCTTCCATTCACCTTCTCCATAGACCTTCAGACCGGTGCTGTCGACAACCAGATGGATCGGTTCATTGTCACGAAGGATCGGCAGTTCGACATCAAGCGTTTTTGCCCGGCGACAGAGCGTGGTGTAATTCGGCACCGGCAAGCTCGGGAAGGCCAAATCGCGCAGACTTTGGGTGAAACCTTGCAGGGCGCGCAAGGTCAGTCGATAGACGGTCTTCACGCCAAGTAATGCCTGAATCAGCGTATCGCCGTATACACACGGGCGACCACGTGTGGGTATGGCATCGGGCATTCTGGCAAGGACGGCTTCATCTATCCATATTGTTACGTTCCCCCGGCTGATCAGGCCTTCATTATAGGCCGCCCAATTCCTGACACGGTAGCGTGCCTTCGGCTCACCTTTCTTGTGTATGTCCTTGCGCATTTTCTTGGCAAAAATTAGGCAGTTACTCTGGAATCTGACTTGATAGGAGGCTGGCCCCGCGACCATTGCGCGTAAACGTCAACGGATCTCGCTCGATTTATGCAACAACGCCCATTACGGAGTTCATCGTCAGCAAGGATCAGGAGGCGCCGCCGGCACGCTCGCCGATGCTGATGTACATGCACTACCGCGTGCGCGAGTCGATCGACGGCAAGCGGCACTGCATGCAGGTTTTCGATGAATTTGCGCAGTACCTCGATGATCCCACTATGGACATCGAGATTAAGCGCGGCATCAAGACCGACCGTAAAAAGGACTGCATCTACGTGTTCAGCACCCAGGAACCGAACGACGCGCTGGAAAGCCGGATCGGCAAGTCGATCATGCAGGCTGTGGTGACGAAGATCCTGCTGGAAAATCCCGACGCGGACCCGGACGACTACATCAAGGGCTTGAAGCTCACGCCGTCCGAGTACCAGGCGTTGCTGACGATCCCTGAGAACAGCCGCCGGTTCCTCGTTAAGCAAGGATCGCAGTCGACGATGGCCGAAATGCGGCTGCGCGACATGGAGCGCGAAATCAGCGTCCTCTCGGGCACGCCGGACAACGCCGACCGGCTCGAACGCATCATTCAGACGCTCGGAACCAACGACCCGGACGTGTGGCTGCCAAAGTATTGGGAGGCCGTTCTTGGTCGGCGCGCGCTGGCCGACCCAACGGTCGCCGAGCACGTATAGGCAACGTCGCCCCTCATTGGGGGCATCTTAGCTAGTGGAGGTGTGACGATGAAAATGCGGACTTTGGCGGCCCTTGTGGCCGTGGCGTTGGCCCCGGTGGCCGTGCAGGCGCAGGTTATGGTGGAGGACCCCGGCGTGCTTGCGAATACTGTGCAGCAAATCGCGCAGATGACGCAGCAGATCACGACGCTCAAATCGCAGTTGCAAACGGCCGAGAGCCAATACAGCGCGCTTACCGGTAGCAGCGGCCTGGGCTCGCTGGTTTCCGGCAGCACGGGCCTGCTCAAGGGCAATCTGCCGCAGGACTGGACGCACGTGTACCAGGATGCGATGAACAGCTCGTCCAGCATCACGCCGTCCGCGTCCTCGATGCTCGGTCAGTTTAAGAGTCAGATCGACGGCATGGGGCGCGGTGACGCCCTCAAGTTTGTCCAGCAGCAGCTCCAGATGAAAGGCGCCTACGACCGACAATGGCGCAAACGGCTTACGACAATCAGATGCGCGAGCTGAACGACATCCAAGCGCTGACCGACCAGATCAACAAGACCACGACGCCAAAACAGATCATGGATTTGCAGGCGCGCATTCAGACGGCCCAAGGTGCGATCCAGGGGGAGCAAGCCAAGCTGCAACTGATGGCGATGGCGCAGCAGGCCCAGGACAAGCTGCTCAAGGCGCAGCAGGAAGAAGCCCTGACGCGCTACACGATCGGCACCGATCAGGAGGCGTTGTTGCATAAATCGAACGTGAGGACGCCATGGCATCGGACGGGCATAATTCAGGCGATACGAACGGATTGCGGACGAGCGAGGTCCGCCATGCGGTTGATGACGCCGACGCGAACGGCGACCTCGGTCGCCTGCGCGGCGATGTGACGCGCCCAGAGACAGTGGCCGGTGAGGGTCTTGAACCGATACATCGCATTCTCGGCAAGCGATCGCCGGTGGTAGCCACTGTGTTGCTTCCATTCTCGACGACCGTCACGGGCAATTGCATCAACCGCGCCATTACGCCACGCCGCACCGGGCATATCCGCTGGCCAATGAGCGGCACCCTCGCGTGGCGGAATCGAAGGAATAGCACTGCGTGCAGCAATGGCCGCATGGCATGGCTTGGTGTCGTAGGCACCGTCACCGCCAATGACATCGATTTGTTCTTCGCGTGGAATCTGGTCGAGCAACTTGGCCAGAGCGTCACCGTCAGCCACATTCTGATTCGTCATTAGCGCGGCATGCACTTGACCTGTATTCGCGTTGAGCGCGAGATGGACTTTACGCCACGTGCGCCGCTTCGAGTAGCCGTGCTGGCGCACCTTCCATTCACCTTCTCCATAGACCTTCAGACCGGTGCTGTCGACAACCAGATGGATCGGTTCATTGTCACGAAGGATCGGCAGTTCGACATCAAGCGTTTTTGCCCGGCGACAGAGCGTGGTGTAATTCGGCACCGGCAAGCTCGGGAAGGCCAAATCGCGCAGACTTTGGGTGAAACCTTGCAGGGCGCGCAAGGTCAGTCGATAGACGGTCTTCACGCCAAGTAATGCCTGAATCAGCGTATCGCCGTATACACACGGGCGACCACGTGTGGGTATGGCATCGGGCATTCTGGCAAGGACGGCTTCATCTATCCATATTGTTACGTTCCCCCGGCTGAACAGGCCTTCATTATAGGCCGCCCAATTCCTGACACGGTAGCGTGCCTTCGGCTCACCTTTCTTGTGTATGTTCTTGCGCATTTTCTTGTCAAAAATTAGGCAGTTACTCTGGAATCTGACTTGATAGGAGGCTGGCCCCGCGACCATTGCGCGTAAACGTCAACGGATCTCGCTCGATTTATGCAACAACGCCGCTCGAAATCGTAATCCTCCTGAATCTCGTTGAAGAAGCTCCAGCCCTCGGTGCGCGCATCGTAGGGATTCAAAATCTTGTCGCCCTTGCGATAGAAGCACGACAGGAATTCGCCGTCCGGGTCGGTGATGACCATACGGTCGCCGCGCCTCATGCCGGCATAGATCATCTCTTTCACGATGGTCGATTTGCCCGTGCCCGTGGCGCCGCCGATCGACACATGCGTGGTCTCGGCCTCGGTCGGCATCGGCACGCCGGCGATGGTGATTTGCTGCTTGCCCCGTTCGCTCGTCTCACGGGCAAGCGCGGCCGCCGTCGCCAGGCGAGTGCCCCGATAGAACTTCTCGAACCGCGCGCCGGCGAATACCTGCCGGTTCACTTTGAACGCGAGCACCGAACCCGTGACCGCCAAGCCAAAGCCCGCGACCAGGGCCAACCACAGCGGCCAGAGGTGGGGCGTGTTGACGACCAGGTAGCCGAGCCGCTGTCGCACGTTCTCGGGTGTGAAGCCGTAGACCGTCTTGGCCACGATCATCCAGGCCGCTAGCGGCCCGAATACCAGGGCCGCTAGAACGGCCTGCGCCTTCTGCTTGTCATCCATCCTATTTCCTCCTGCCTACGTCGGGAGTCCACACCGGCAGCCCCAGGCGCTCAACCTCGGCCTGCGCCTCCTTGCGCGCATCCGGTTTCACTGCCGCACGCATCAACAGCAGCAGCTCGGTCAACATGCCCAGTTCCTGGCCGGCGCTGGCCGGCTCTCGGTCGTCATCGTTGAGCCGGTCGAGGATCTGATACAGCAGGTCCTGATGCTCGCCGCTGCCAAGTAGACGCTCCCGGATGTACCGCGACACGTTGCCGTTAGACCGGGCCTCAATCTCGGCCTTATCGGCTTCGCTACACTTGAACGTCACTGTTGCCACACTTCGCTCCTATCGGTCCTACGCCAGTAATACCTAAAAGCTAGCATTGACGCGGTGTTTCGGCAAGAAAGTAATACCATGGTATTACTTTTCGAATGAGCATCATTGAAAAAACATCGTTTTTCAATGGCTTATCAATGCAGAGCATTGCGTATGGTCGATGGTCGTATGGTCGTTAAGGGCCAAAAATCCGCCGCTGTTAAGGGGAAAAACGACCGCCTGCACGTATTCGGAGCCCTGAAAAAGCGTCCGAAGGCACCCTAAGCGCGCGAAGCGGGCTAGGGAACGGGCGCAAGTAGGACTATGATAGGACAGCAGCGAGACGGAAAGCTGACAACATGGGTTGACGATCGGACGAAGATAGGACAAAATTAGGACATCACAACCGAAACGGAAGGTGGCGCGTGTGGATGCCGACAAGCTCAAGGCAGCAATCGCCAAACTGACCGGAAGCACCGTGGCGGCGAAGCTGCGCCAGGTCATGCCGGAGATTGACGAAAAGGTCGAACAGGGGGTGCAGCACGAGGACATCGTAGCGGCGCTCCGTGAGGGGGGGATCGAGGTCAACATCGAGACCTTCCGCAAGAACCTCTACCGCTACCGCGCGAAGCTGCGCGCAGCGGGGGGCAACGCCCGCAGGGCGAACCAGCCAAGTCGGCGGACGGCAATCTGCCGACCCGGCGGCCTGCGGGCACGACGGCCGAGCCACAGGAGGAAACCGACGAGGTTCCCCCGGCGGCGCCGGTCGCGTCGAGCTTCGAGGATGCGCTGGACAAGCGCAAACGCGACCAGCTCGGCGAAACCTACCTGAACCGGCGCAAGCCAATCATCGGCAAGAAAAAGGAGTAGCGAATGAAAGTCGCAGTCATCAATTTTTCGGGCAATACCGGCAAGTCCACGGTGTCCAAGCACCTGCTTTTCCCCCGCATCAAGGACGCGGAGCTGATTTCCGTCGAGTCGATCAACGCCGACGAGGGCGACGGTGAGGCCGTGCGCGGCAAGCAGTTCGGCGCGTTGAACGAACAGCTCATGATGATCGATTCCGCGGTCATCGACGTGGGTTCGTCCAACGTCGAGGACTTCATCAAGCTCATGCAGCAATATCGCGGCTCGCATGAGGATATGGACCTGTTCGTCGTGCCGGCAGTCAAGGATTCCAAGCAGATCAAAGACACCATCGCGACGATCCAGGCGCTTGCGGCGATGGGCGTGCCGGCGAAGAAAATCCGGGTGGTGTTCAACCGCCTAGAGGCTGACGAGACGGTCGAGGATGCGTTCTATCCGCTCATCGCGTACCACGAGGACACCAAGGCGTTCACGCTGCGTCCCAGGGCCGTCATCCACGACTCCGAGCTGTACCAGCGCCTGCGGCAGCTCGGCGTGTCGGTGGACGAGCTGCTGGCCGATGCGACGGACTACAAGGCCGCGCTCAAAGAGGCGAAGTCGCAGGATGAGAAGGCGGTGATCGCGTCGAAAATTTCGGCCCGTCGCCTTGCGGCCTCGGCCAAGGAAAACCTCGATGAAGTGTTCACCGTCCTAACGGCGGACAAGTAAGGAGGCGCGCAATGGCAGGCGGAAATACGCACCGCGAGGCCCTGCTCGCCGAACTGCTCGGCGACGTGCAGGGGCTTCTGGATCGGGTGGACGAGTTGCGTACCGGCCTGCCCGCGACGGTCGAGGCGGCAGGCGCGCAGCTTCGCAAGACCGTACAGGAAGCCACAGAGGCCGTGCAGGCGGCCAATGTGGCCCTGTCGCGGTCGATCGACCGGCAGGCCAAGGATGCGGTTGTAGGCGTCCAGGAGGCCGCTCGCGAAGCAAAGCAGGCGGCCGTCGTGCGCGGTGCTGGTAGCCGCCTTGTGGCCCTCCTGGTCGGCCTAGCGCTGCTGGCCGGCTGCGTCGCCGGCGGCACGGTGGCCCTGCTGCTGCGGCATACGAGCTGACGGCCTGGCCCGCTGCGGCGGGCCTTTTCTGTGTTCGTTTTATGGAATGCGCAATCCATAAAACGTGTCTTTCTGGATTGTGCAATCCAAACGCTTTAGACTGGATTGCACAATCCACAACCGAAGCGGCATCGATGGAAATGGATAGCAAACCGACCGACGACGAGCGCGCCGGCCTGTCCTGGCGGAACGGCATGGAAGAAGCTGGCCGCCATTACTGGATGCAGCAGGCGGGCAACACCGGGCGCGCGACAGACACCTGGGCGGCCTTCAGCCGTGCGGCAAGCTATGGCCCTCGGGAGGATGCGTGAGTACACAGCCGGCCGCGATCGTCGCCCTGCTCCCTACCCCGGAAGCCTACGCGGAGCTGCAACGGGCATTCGATCATTTCAATGCTGCGCTGTTCGACGGAATGCTTCCGGCGTGCCTCATCACCTTGCAGGGCGTTGTTGCATAAATCGAACGTGAGGACGCCATGGCATTGGACGGGCATAATTCAGGCGATACGAACGGATTGCGGACGAGCGAGGTCCGCCATGCGGTTGATGACGCCGACGCGCCCAGAGACAGTGGCCGGTGAGGGTCTTGAACCGATACATCGCATTCTCGGCAAGCGATCGCCGGTGGTAGCCACTGTGTTGCTTCCATTCTCGACGACCGTCACTGGCAATTGCATCAACCGCGCCATTACGCCACGCCGCACCGGGCATATCCGCTGGCAATGAGCGGCACCCTCGCGTGGCGGAATCGAAGGAATAGCACTGCGTGCAGCAATGGCCGCATGGCATGGCTTGGTGTCGTAGGCACCGTCACCGCCGATGACATCGATTTGTTCTTCGCGTGGAATCTGGTCGAGCAACTTGGCCAGAGCGTCACCGTCAGCCACATTCTGATTCGTCATTAGCGCGGCATGCACTTGACCTGTATTCGCGTTGAGCGCGAGATGGACTTTACGCCACGTGCGCCGCTTCGAGTAGCCGTGCTGGCGCACCTTCCATTCACCTTCTCCATAGACCTTCAGACCGGTGCTGTCGACAACCAGATGGATCGGTTCATTGTCACGAAGGATCGGCAGTTCGACATCAAGCGTTTTTGCCCGGCGACAGAGCGTGGTGTAATGCGGCACCGGCAAGCTCGGGAAGGCCAAATCGCGCAGACTTTGGGTGAAACCTTGCAGGGCGCGCAAGGTCAGTCGATAGACGGTCTTCACGCCAAGTAATGCCTGAATCAGCGTATCGCCGTATAGACACGGGCGACCACGTGTGGGTATGGCATCGGGTATTCTGGCAAGGACGGCTTCATCTATCCATATTGTTACGTTCCCCCGGTTGATCAGGCCTTCATTATAGGCCGCCCAATTCCTGACACGGTAGCGCGCCTTCGGCTCACCTGTCTTGTGTATGTCCTTGCGCATTTTCTTGACGTTGTTGCATAAATCGAACGCGAGAAATTAAGTAAATGAGCGAAAAGTTACAAACTCAAAACATCACGGATGAAGAACACCGTGGCCGGCAAGCTGCTTGCGCATCCGTTTTCCTGGAAGGATTCAGGCTATCCCAGGCCGACGAGGAACACGCCGCAGCCCAGTGGTTCGTCTCGTGGGAGGGGGGAAATCGCGACCTTGTCGAGTTCCTCGCGTCCAGACCGCGCTAAACCCGTCTTGGTAACGTGTCAGCGAAGGGTGGCTTCAATAGCATTTTTATAGACGTTTTCGTTTGGCAAAGTGACATTGTTGAACGCCTCTTGTACCTTGTAAACCGTGGTCGAATGTGGCGGCAGTGCTTTCAGCGACACGGTGGCCCCGTCGATGATGCTGGCTTCTTCGTGTGCATAAGCAAGAAAGGTGATTGACGCAGGTTGCAAAGGATAGGTGATCAAACTACCAACGCCACCAAGCCGCGCCATGATACGCGCGTAAACAGGTTGCGGACAGACGAAAAACAAGCCCTTCCTGCACAACGCTTCCCTTTGCAGCACTTGGCCTTTGTAGATCAGTTGCGGCAGGATACGCTTATTGACGTTTTCCCAGTTCAGGCCGACCGTGGTCGCCTGGTGCGTACGTTCCGGCGTGAGCAAGGCTTGCCGACCGTTGCGGTAGTTGCCCGTTGTGTCGATGGTCTGAACTTCGACTGCGACAAACTCTTTCAGTTTGCCATTGGCATCAAGCAAGGCGAGCACCCAATCCACGAAGTAACTGCCAGCGCCATTCTTTTGCGGCAAGCGCAATTCTCCGCCCCAGCGTTTTCCAAACACGGCTACCACCGGTGCTTGTTTCACCAATGCCCGCACTGATGCTTTTCGGCCCGCGATCAGCTCTAAATCGTCGTCAAACGCGATCTTCGCCACATCATATAAGGAACGGTACCTGTCCGCGTACAAGCGGATAGGACAGCAAATAACAGGGTCGGCAGTTGCCAGCTTGATAGTGCAAACGCCGGAAATAGCCCCGTCATTTAACCGTTTTTCGCACACTTCGGACAAGTAGGGGCATTTCTTTTCCTTCGCAGCGTCCACTGCCACCGGAGAGTGATCAGCGGAGCGATAACCAAAGAACTCCCAAATCTTTCCTGCCACTACGCCACCCGTACTTTGCGCTTGTTCTTACGGACATTCCCCAGCACATGGGCGATAGCTCGCCCGACGGCAGCGCCGAGCAGAGGCGGCACGGCGTTACCCACCTGTTCGTATTGCTCAACCCACGACCCGCAAAAAACGTAGGTGTCAGGGAAGGACTGGATGCGTGCAGCTTCGCGCACGGTAAAGGCTCGGTCCTGTTCGTAATGGAAGTAAGCGCCCCAATGTGGGTCGCACTTAGTCAGGATGGTGGATGCGAGGCCGTTAGGATTGACCC
This sequence comes from Burkholderia sp., assembly GCA_040954445.1. GTDB lineage: Bacteria > Pseudomonadota > Gammaproteobacteria > Burkholderiales > Burkholderiaceae > Burkholderia > Burkholderia gladioli_A. The sequence continues at coordinate 23,798 of CP144363.1, forward strand.
GACCGTAACGCTTCGTATGGTCACTGCGCCGCGCCATGCGCATCCCGCGTGGCAACAGGGCATCGGGAATATCCGTCCAGTTCCCGCCTGGCGGAATGTGCATCATGCGTTCAAGGTTGATCTTGCTCAATCGTGCTGCTTCGTGACACGTCACGCCTGTTGAACCCACCCGCATCAATTGTTGATACGGGTTATCCGCCGGGTGCCGGTAGTTTTTGAGCTGCTCGCCAATTTCACCATTGCGCAGGGCCGGCAAATCGCCAATAGCATCTATGACTGTAACATGTGACGGCAATTCCAGGGAGCGCGGCAAGTTCACCAAGTTTTTTCCGGCGAATTGCGAGGTGAAATTCACCCGGACCGGCGCTTGGCAAAACGGTTTCGGGAACAACGCCATTGGATCGACGCTGCAACGGCTGCCAAGGATGATCGTGCGCCAGCGGGTTTGCGGAACGCCGTAATGCGGCGCGTACAGAATCCGCACGTCGGCATGGTAACCGAGCTGCTTCAATGATTCCAGGATTGCATCCAGCGTTTCGCCGCCTTCAAACGACACCATGCCAGGAACGTTCTCGATCAAGATCGCGCGCGGCTGAAATTCAGTAACAAACCGAAGGTATTCGCGGAACAGGTGGTTCCGTGAATCCTCGGTGGAACGCTTGGGCGCGTTGATCGAAAAGCCTTGGCAGGGCGGGCCAGCCGCGATCAAATCCAATTCACCCCGCTTCGAGCCCAATAGTTTTCGGACTTTGCGTGCATCAACCTTGCGAATATCCCGGCTATCGAGCTGCGTGGCTGGATGGTTGGCGGCGTAAGTCTGCGTATAGCGCGGGGAAATCTCGTTTGCATAAAGCGACGTAAACCCGGCTGCACGTAATCCTTCGGATAGTCCGCCCGCACCTGCAAACAAGTCAAGCGAGGTCAAGCGCTCTTCCAAAGAATTTGGTTGGCTCATATCGCTTTTCTTTTGGTTGATTGACGTGGCTTCCTAGCTGCTGATGCAGTGAACATATCGGCTTGCAAGCGGCGTTGTTGCATAAATCGAGCGTGAGGATGCAATAGCATCGACGGGCATAATTTTAGGCGATACGAACGGATTACGGACGAGCGAGGTCCGCCATACGGTTGATGACGCCGACGCGAATGGAGACCTCGGTCGCCTGCGAGGCGATGTGACGCGCCCAGAGACAGTTGCCGGTGAGGGTCTTGAGCCGATACATCGCATTCTCGGCAAGCGATTGCCGGTGGTAGCCACTATGTTGCTTCCATTCTCGACGACCGTCACGGGCAATTGCATCAACCGAGCCATTACGCCACGCCGCACCGGGCATATCCGCTGGCCAATGAACGGCACCCTCGCGTGGCGGAATCGAAGGAATAGCACTGCGTTCAGCAATGGCCGCATGGCATGGCTTGGTGTCGTAAGCACCATCACCGCCGATGACATCGATTTGTTCTTCGCGTGGAATCTGGTCGAGCAACTTGGCCAGAGCGTCACCGTCAGCCACATTCTGATTCGTCATTAGCGCGGCATGCACTTGACCCCTATTCGTATTGAGCGCGTAATGGATTCTACTCCACGTTCGCCGCTTTGAGTAGTCGTGCTGGCGCACTTTCTTCCATTCACCTTTTCCATAGACCTTCAGACCGGTGCGATCGACGGGCGTTGTTGCATAAATCGAGCCAGATCCGTTGACATTTACGCGCGACGATCGCGGGGCCAGCCTCCTATCAAGTCAGATTCCAGAGTAACTGCTTAATTTTTGACAAGAAAATGTGCAAGGACATACACAAGACAGGTGAGCCGAAGGCACGCTACCGTGTCAGGAATTGGGCAGCCTATAATGAAGGCCTGATCAGCCGGGGGAACGTAACAATATGGATAGATGAAGCCGTCCTTGCCAGAATGCCCGATGCCATACCCACACGTGGTCGCCCGTGTGTATACGGCGATACGCTGATTCAGGCATTACTTGGCGTGAAGACCGTCTATCGACTGACCTTGCGCGCCCTGCAAGGTTTCACCCAAAGTCTGCGCGATTTGGCCTTCCCGAGCTTGCCGGTGCCGAATTACACCACGCTCTGTCGCCGGGCAAAAACGCTTCATGTCGAACTGCCGATCCTTCGTGACAATGAACCGATCCATCTGGTTGTCGACAGCACCGGTCTGAAGGTCTATGGCGAAGGTGAATGGAAGGTGCGCCAGCACGGCTACTCGAAGCGGCGCACGTGGCGTAAAGTCCATCTCGCGCTCAACGCGAATACAGGTCAAGTGCATGCCGCGCTAATGACGAATCAGAATGTGGCTGACGGTGACGCTCTGGCCAAGTTGCTCGACCAGATTCCACGCGAAGAACAAATCGATGTCATCGGCGGTGACGGTGCCTACGACACCAAGCCATGCCATGCGGCCATTGCTGCACGCAGTGCTATTCCTTCGATTCCGCCACGCGAGGGTGCCGCTCATTGGCCAGCGGATATGCCCGGTGCGGCGTGGCGTAATGGCGCGGTTGATGCAATTGCCCGTGACGGTCGTCGAGAATGGAAGCAACACAGTGGCTACCACCGGCGATCGCTTGCCGAGAATGCGATGTATCGGCTCAAGACCCTCACCGGCAACTTTCTCTGGGCGCGTCACATCGCCGCGCAGGCGACCGAGGTCTCCATTCGCGTCGGCGTCATCAACCGTATGGCGGACCTCGCTCGTCCGCAATCCGTTCGTATCGCCTGAAATTATGCCCGTCGATGCTATTGCATCCTCACACTCGATTTATGCAACAACGCCCAACAACGCCCGTTTTTTGTGTTAGCCGTGTCATTTGTAAAAGCGCGGCGTGTAGATCCACTCGCGGTCGGCGCTGGCAAAGCGCCGCGTTTTTTTGGAACCGACGATCACCATGGTGCGCATGTCTACATCGGTCGCGCGCAGCTCGCCCAACGTGAGGCTACGCAGGCTCGCTCCGGGCCGACCGACGTCGCGACCGAGCACCACCACCGTGTCGGCGGCGCGGACCTCGCGTAGGATGTCTAGCGCGCGATCAAGCTGCCAAGGCCGCGCCTTCGAGATCGGGTTGTAGAAGGCCATCACCAGGTCAGCACGCACGGCCAGCGCGAGCCGTTCCTCGATCACCTTCCAGGGCTTGAGGTTGTCCGACAGCGAGATCACGCAGAAATCATGGCCGAGGGGCGCGCCGGCCTCGGCTGCGGTGGCGAACGCGGCGGATACGCCGGGTATCACCTCCAGGGCGACGTCGTCCCAAGCTGATTCTCCGCTGCTGTCGAGCGCTTCCAGCACGGCTGCCGCCATCGCGAACACGCCCGGGTCGCCGGAGGAAACCATCGCCACGCGGCATCCCTGCGAGGCCAGCTCAAAGGCATGGCGGGCGCGCTGCAGTTCCTTGTGGTTGTCGGTTTCGTGGACGTGTTGGTCAGTGCGGAACGGTCCGGCCATGCGCACGTAGGTGGCGTAGCCGAGGATATCGGTGGCATCGTCCAGCGCGAGGCGCGCGGCCGGTGCCAATAAGTCGGCTCGACCTGGGCCAAGGCCGAGCACCATCAGCGAGCCGCGCGCTCGGCCTAGTCGGTTCGCGTCGACGGGGGCTTCGGCAATCGCTATCGCGAGCCGCCTCGCTGTCTCGCTGAGAGCGCCATTGGACATCGTCGTGCTCGCGACGATCGAGCTGGCCACGAGCGCAGCGTCGAGCAGAACGGCAGCGTTATCGGTCTGTCCACCCTCGCTGGCAACGAAGCGCAGCGGCACGCCGAGATGGCGTGCGGCGCGTGCGAGCCTCGCCTCGCGGATGCATTGCTGCGGCGCAACCAGCGCAGCCAGTGTGAGCGGTGAGAGATCCTCGGCCGAGAGTGCGTCGAGAATCCGACGCGCCAGTGGATCGTTGCCCGCTTCATGATCAGCCGCTTTCTCCAGCGTAGCGAGCGATTCGGCCTGATCTGCGAAACCTTCGGCCAGCGCCACTATCACGCTGCGCGGATGAATCAACAGCTCACCCGAGCCGGCACCGCCGGCGCGATGTGGCGTGACGCGGATCGCATGCGATCCAGTCGCGTCGACCGGTAGCGCAACGCCTTCGAGCCAGGGGGCAGCGCCGTTCACGCGCGTGCTCGCGCCAGCCAGTAGGTCAGAAACGAAGCGCTTACCGGCACCGACATCGGCGAGCGCGTAACCTTCAGGCGGATTGAGCACGCAGGCACCAAAGCGCAGCTCTCCGCTGGAGGTGATGGACGGCGCAATACCGAGCGTCTCTGCGATTTCGCGCGCCAACAGGTTCACGCCGGTCAGCCCGCCCAGCAGAGGTACCACCGCGCTGCCGTCCTCGGCAACCGCTAGTACCGGTGGCTCAACGCCCTTGTCGGCCAGGCATGGCGCCACGCAGCGGATCACGATGCCGGCCGCGCACAGCGCCACCACGGGGTTACCACGCGCATAGAGCGCGCGCAGGTGAGCCCCGAGTTCGCTGAACGCCACGTCGCCCTCGGCGCGACCGGCCAGCACGTGGATCGTCGCGCCCTCGTAACGCGAGCGGATCGACTCGGCCACCGGCAGAGCGCCCGAGCCGAGTACTACGATCGCCGGCGCTACCGTCAGCCTTGCCATTTTTTCCCGGGCACCACCAGCAGAGAGAAATAGGGCGAGGTCATCGGGTCAACTTCGGCCAGCGGCACGATACGCTGGTTGGCCATGGTCGCACGCTCGACGTAGAGCGTGCGACTGGCCAGGTTCAGCTCGTCCAGTACGCGCCGAACTTTGCCGAAGTTGCGGCCCAGCTTCATCACCACTGCCGCGTCGGCCTTGGCCAACCGTGCACGCAGCTGGTTCTCGGGCAGCACGCCCGAAAGCACCGAGAGCGTCTGGTTGTGATAGACCAGCGGGATGCCGAGCACGGCCGCGCCCCCTAGCATCGAGCACACGCCGGGTACCACCTCGGTGTCGTAGCGATGCGCGAGGCGGTCGTGTAAGTACATGTAGGAGCCGTAGAAGAACGGATCGCCCTCGCAGATCACGGCGACATCGAGACCGGCATCGAGATGCGTGGCCACTACCTCGGCCGCCGTGTCGTAGAAATCAGGATCACGCGCTCGTAACTGAGCGGCGGCTCGGGAACCTGGGTGGTGACGGGATAGACCAGCGGCAATTTCAGCTGCGCCTCTTTCAAATGCGCCTCGACGATATTGTAGCCATTGCCCTTCCTACCCTTGGCGACGAAGTAAGCCACCACCTGCGCGGCACGTAGGTGGCGTACCGCTTTCAGAGTCAGCAGTTCCGGGTCGCCGGGGCCAACGCCAATGCCGAACAGGCGACCGCAGGCAGCGCCCTGCGGGGTTGTTGCATAAATCGAGCGTGAGGACACAATGGCATCGAAATGCATAATTTCAGGCGATACAAACGGATTGCGGACAAGCGAGGTCCGCCCCCCATGCGGTTGATTACGCCGACGCGAACAGAGAGCTGGGTCGCCTGCGAGGCGATGCAACGCGCCCAGAGACAGTCGCCGATTAGCATCTTGAACCAGCGTTGTTGCATAAATCGAGTGTGAGGATGCAATAGCATCGACGGGCATAATTTTAGGCAATACGAACGGATTGCGGACGAGCGAGGTCCGCCATACGGTTGATGACGCCGACGCGAATGGAGACCTCGGTCGCCTTTGAGTCGATGTGACGCGCCCAGAGACAGTTGCCGGTGAGGGTCTTGAACCGATACATCGCATTCTCGGCAAGCGATCGCCAGTGGTAGCCAGTGTGTTGCTTCCATTTTCGACGACCGTCACGGGCAATTGCATCAACCGCGCCATTACGCCACGCCGCACCGGGCATATCCGCTGGCCAATGAGCGGCACCCTCGCGTGGTGGAATCGAAGGAATAGCACTGCGTGCAGCAATGGCCGCATGGCATGGCTTTGTGTCGTAGGCACCGTCACCGCCGATGACATCGATTTGTTCTTCGCGTGGAATTTGGTGTCGAACAACTTCACCAGAGCGTCACCGTCAGCCACATTGTGATTCGTCATTTGCGCGGCATGCACTTGACCCGTATTCGCGTTGAGCGCGAGATGGACTGTACGCCACGTGCGCCGCTTCGAGTAGCCCTGCTGGCGCACCTTCCATTCACTTTCGCCATAGACCTTCAGACCGGTGCTGTCGACAACCAGATGGATCGGTTCGTTGTCGCGAAGGATTGGCAGTTCGACATCAAGCGTTTTTGCCCAGCGACAGAGCGTGGTGTAATTCTGCACCGGCAAGCTCGAGAAGGCTAGATCGCGCAAACTTTGGGTAAAACCTTCCAAGGCGTGCAACGTCAGTCGAGAGACAGTCTTCACGCCAAGTAATGCCTAAATCAGGCATATAGCCGTACAGATGCGGGCAACTACGCGTGGGTATGGCGCCAGGTATCCTGGCAAGGATGGCTGGATCTATCCATATCATCACGTTCCCCCGATTGATCAGGCCTGCGTGATAGACCGCCCAGTTCCTGAAAAGGTATTTATCCACAATTCGTGATCTTGAAATTTGAACATCGTCCCTCATGTCTCATTTTTCATACCCATCAAATGGGAGTTGATTTGTTCATTTTAAGATTACGAATTGTTGCTCACTAATAAAGTGAATCGGCGTTGTTGCATAAATCGAGCGTGAGGACGAAAGGGAACGAATTGCAGACCTCGCTCGTCCGCAATCCGTTCGTATCGCCTGAAATTATGCCCGTCGATGCCATTGCGTCCTCACGCTCGATTTATGCAACAACGCCAAGTGAATCTAGATTCGTGTGGGGGCAACGTAACCTGCGCGAGCTTCCTAGCCATGAAGCCCAACACTCCGGCTTTTCGAGCTTCCTCCTGCTCGATGCTCGATCTGCAACGCTTCTTCGATCGACTGGTTTGCCTGGATAATCTGTCTGCCATCCACCATTTCCATCAAAATAACTGCCCTCGCCTCGGGTCTGGTTTTTCCAGTCGCATACCGTCGATCTGTTGCTTGATCTCGGCCAACTGCACATTATAGGGCCACCCGGCGCGCGCTCCAAACGGGTAGGCATCAAACATTGCCTTGCGCAATGCCTTGGGGTCTTGAAGACCAACCTCGCACAGTACTTTTGCGACGATTGGCCTTGCTACATCTCGCCAACTCATACACGCTCCATAGCGTGTAAAATTACGTCCATTCGTATTATAATTCGAGCTATAAGATTTGCAATTTAAGCGCATGGCCAAGCAGCGAAATTATCTCGATGAAGACGGATCGTTGCGGGTCAAAGCCAAAGCCAAGGCCAGCTAATTAAAATTGGACTCTCGCCAGGTGGCCAGAGTCATGAGCCGTATTCGCCGCGAGATGAAGACGAGTGGTGAGAACGGCGTTGTTGCATAAATCGAGTGTGAGGATGCAATAGCATCGACGGGCATAATTTCAGGCGATACGAACGGATTGCGGACGAGCGAGGTCCGCCATGCGGTTGATGACGCCGACGCGAACGGCGACCTCGGTCGCCTGCGCGGCGATGTGACGCGCCCAGAGACAGTGGCCGGTGAGGGTCTTGAACCGATACATCGCATTCTCGGCAAGCGATCGCCGGTGGTAGCCACTGTGTTGCTTCCATTCTCGACGACCGTCACGGGCAATTGCATCAACCGCGCCATTACGCCACGCCGCACCGGGCATATCCGCTGGCCAATGAGCGGCACCCTCGCGTGGCGGAATCGAAGAAATAGCACTGCGTGCAGCAATGGCCGCATGGCATGGCTTGGTGTCGTAGGCACCGTCACCGCCGATGACATCGATTTGTTCTTCGCGTGGAATCTGGTCGAGCAACTTGGCCAGAGCGTCACCGTCAGCCACATTCTGATTCGTCATTAGCGCGGCATGCACTTGACCCGTATTCGGGTTGAGCGCGAGATAGACTTTACGCCACGTGCGCCGCTTCAAGTAGCCGTGTTGGCGCACCTTCCATTCACCTTCGCCATAGACCTTCAGACCGGTGCTGTCGACAACCAGATGGATCGGTTCATTATCGCGAAGAATCGTCAGCTTGACATCAAGCGTTTTTGCCCGGCGACAGAGCGTGGTGTAATTCGGCACCGGAAAGCTCGGGAAGGCCAAATCGCGCAGACTTTGGGTGAAACCTTGCAGGGCGCGCAAGGTCAGTCGATAGACGGTCTTCACGCCAAGTAATGCCTGAATCAGCGTATCGCCGTATACACACGGCCGACCACGTGTGGGTATGGCATCGGGCATTCTGGCAAGGACGGCTTCATCTATCCATATTGTTACGTTCCCCCGGCTGATCAGGCCTTCATTATAGGCCACCCAATTCCTGACACGGTAGCGTGCCTTCGGCTCACGGTAGCGTGCCTTCGGCTCACCTTTCTTGTGTATGTCCTTGCGCATTTTCTTGGCAAAAATTAGGCAGTTACTCTGGAATCTGACTTGATAAGAGGCTGGCCCCGCGATCGTTGCGCGTAAACGTCAACGGATCTCGCTCGATTGATGCAACAACGCCTCTGGGCGCGTTACATCGACTCGCAGGCGACCCAGATAGCGGTTCGCGTCGGCGTAATCAACCGCATGGGGGGCGGATCTCGCTTGTCCGAAATCCCTTCGTATCGCCTGAAATTATGCCCTTCGGTGCCATTGCGTCCTCATCCTCGATTTATGCAACAACGCTCTTACTTCCCCAAAACCCAGCCCTCGCTCCCGGTCGTTCTGCCTGCAGGGCGACCGGTCGAGCATGATGCGCGCGCCGTCGGGGTGTCGACCGGCCCACGTCTGAGTGCTTGCCCTGGTCTAGTGCGGGTAGTAACGACCGGAGACGGAGGCCTGTGCCGCGTGCGGCTACCGGGCGGGCGGCTCGAGGCAGTTGCAGCCCGGGCGCTGGCTGCGACCGCGTGCGAACACGGCTCTGGTGTGCTCGACGCAACCAACCGTGCCAACCTGCAGATCCGAGGCGTACGTGCCGGCCACGAGACGGCGCTGGCCGCCGCACTGATCGAGGTGGGACTGGGCCCGAGCGACAACGGCGCAGCGGATGTCAGCAATCATTCCGGAAGCCCCACCCCCCGCAAGCCCTTGGACCTCGCCACCGCGCTGCTCGACGATGTCCGCAACGTGATGCTGAGCCCTGCGGCTGGACGCGATCCTGCCGCTCTGGACGATACGCGCGCGCTCGGAACCGCCCTGCTCGACCGGCTGCAGGGCGAACCAAGCTTTGCCGTGTCACCGAAATGCTCACTGTCGATCGACGGTGGCGAAGCCTTGGCCGAACTCGAACATCCGCACGATCTGTGGTTTTCGGCCTATCGCGATGCGAGTGGCGCCCTGCGCTACGCGTTCGGGCTGGCCGGCCATACGCCGGTGGCGGCCCACGATCCACCGGCACTGGCCTCGGTCGCGCCCGAGCAAGTGGTAGACTGCGCGCACGCGCTTTTACTTGCCTTCCTCGAACTGGCACCGAAGGAAGCCAAGCGGATCCGAGACGCGCTCCCGAGCCTGAGCGCCGAGCAGTTGCTCTCGCACGCCGCCGCGCGCCTGTCGCCTGCACCGCAGCGCGACGCCGGGCTCACGCAATGGCGCCGCACACCGGCCGACCTCGCCCGTCGCTTCGGCATCCATAACGAAATGAACGCCGCCACGCGCCAGGTTGGCGGCCAGGTTCCGCTCGGTCGGCTCGTCGCGCGCCATCTGACAATCGACCAAGCTGTCGCGATGCTCGCCGCATCGCTGCGCCATTAGGACTGAACCGAATGCTCGACTACCTTCGCGACAGCCAGGAAATCTACCGGCAATCGTTCGCGGCGATTCGCGCTGAAGCCAATCTCTCGGCGATCCCCGCCGACCTTGAAAAACTCGCCGTGCGCGTGATCCATGCCTGCGGCATGGTCGATATCGTCGCCGACCTGCACTTCTCGGTCGGCGCTGGAAGAGCCGGTCGGGACGCGCTGGCCGGCGGCGCGCCGATCCTCTGCGATGCGCGCATGGTGGCCGAGGGTATCACGCGCGCGCGCCTGCCGACTGCCAACCAGGTACACTGTACGCTCGGCGCGACCGAAGTTCCGGCGCTGGCTGCGCGGCTCGGCAATACCCGCTCTGCAGCTGCGCTCGAACTATGGTATCCCTGGATGGCTGGCAGCGTGGTGGTAATCGGCAATGCGCCCACAGCGCTGTTCCACCTGCTTGATATGCTCGATGCAGGCGCGCCGAAGCCGGCACTGATCCTCGGCTTCCCAGTTGGCTTCATCGGCGCGGCCGAATCGAAGGCGGCGCTGGCCGCCAACAGTCGCGGCGTTTCTTACGTAGTTCTGAACGGGCGCCGCGGTGGCAGCGCACTGGCTGCCGCGGCAGTAAATGCCCTGGCGACGGAGATCGAATGAGCCGCACCGAAACCCGCTCTGCAGCGGGCCAGCAGGGTGCGGGGTTGTTGCGTCCAATCGAGCGAGATCCGTGGCGTTGTTTCATAAATCGAGCGAGATCCGTGAACGTTTACGCGCAACGGTCGCGGGGCCAGCCTCCTATCAAGTCAGATTCCAGAGTAACTGCCTAATTTTTGCCAAGAAAATGCGCAAGGACATACACAAGAAAGGTGAGCCGAAGGTATGCTACCGTGTCAGGAATTGGGCGGCCTAGCCTATAATGAAGGCCTGATCAACCGAGAGAACGTAACAATATGGATAGATGAAGCCGTCCTTGCCAGAATACCCGACACCATACCCACACGTGGTCGCCCGTGTGTATATACGGCGATACGCTGATTCAAGCATTACTTGGCGTGAAGACCGTCTATCGACTGACCTTGCGCGCCCTGCAAGGTTTCACCCAAAGTCTGCGCGATTTGGCCTTCCCGAGCTTGCCGGTGCTGAATTACACCACGCTCTGTCGCCGGGCAAAAACGCTTGATGTCGAACTGCCGATCCTTCGTGACAATGAACCGATCCATCTGGATGTCGACAGCACCGGTCTGAAGGTCTATGGAGAAGGTGAATGGAAGGTGCGCCAGCACGGCTACTCGAAGCGGCGCACGTGGCGTAAAGTCCATCTCGCGCTCAACGCGAATACAGGTCAAGTGCATGCCGCGCTAATGACGAATGAGAATGTGGCTGACGGTGACGCTCTGGCCAAGTTGCTCGACCAGATTCCACGCGAAGAACAAATCGATGTCATCGGCGGTGACGGTGCCTACGACACCAAGCCATGCCATGCGGCCATTGCTGCACGCAGTGCTATTCCTTCGATTCCGCCACGCGAGGGTGCCGCTCATTGGCCAGCGGATATGCCCGGTGCGGCGTGGCGTAATGGCGCGGTTGATGCAATTGCCCGTGACGGTCGTCGAGAATGGAAGCAAGACAGTGGCTACCACCGCCGATCGCTTGCCGAGAATGCGATCTATCGGTTCAAGACCCTCACCGGCAACTGTCTCTGGGCGCGTCACATCGCCTCGCAGGCGACCGAGGTCTCCATTCGCGTCGGCGTCATCAACCGTATGGCGGACCTCGCTCGTCCGCAATCCATTCATATGGCCTAAAATTATGCCCGTCGATGCTATTGCATTCTCACACTCGATTTATGCAACAACGCCTTCCAGTGGCCTAACCGGGAGATTGTTCGGCTTGGTGCTAACATGACTTTGTTGCGTTTTACTTGAGAATGGGCCCGGGTACCGCCTCCTCAGAACGGGTTGGCAATTTTTCCGGTGGGAGCCTGGGACTCTTCGGCCAGCTTGGGCGGCAGGTCGGGCACGGCCTTGAGGGTATCAACGATACTGGCCAGCGCAGCCAGCAGCGCCTGCGCGCGCTTGAGCCCTTCTTGGTCACGCGCGATCTCGAGATCGCCGCTGATCTGGATGCGTGACGGATCGTTGCTGACCGTCAACGCGTCTCCAGCGACGGAAACGACGGTTCCGTCGTCGGCAAATGCCTCAAAATGTGTTTTAGACACCGGACAATTCTCCTGACTTGGGCGTTGTTGCATAAATCGATCGCGAGGATGTAATGGCATCGACAGGCATAATTTCGGGCGATACGAACGGATTGCGGACGAGCGAGGTCCACCATACGGTTGATGACGCCGACGCGAATATGGAGACCTCGGTCGCCTGCGAGTTGATGTGACGCGACCAGAGACAGTTGCCGGTGAGGGTCTTGAACCAATACGTCGCATTCTCGGCAAGCGATCGCCGGTGGTAGCCACTGTCTTGCTTCCATTCTCGACGACTGTCACGGGCAATTGCATCAACCGCGCCATTACGCCACGCCGCACCGGGCATATCCGCTGGCCAATGAGCGGCACCCTCGCGTGGCGGAATCGAAGGAATAGCACTGCGTGCAGCAATAGCCGCATGGCATGGCTTGGTGTCGTAGGCACCGTCACCGCCGATGACATCGATTTGTTCTTCGCGTGGAATCTGGTCGAGCAACTTGGCCAGAGCGTCACCGTCAGCCACATTCTCATTCGTCATTAGCGCGGCATGCACTTGACCTGTATTCGCGTTGAGCGCGAGATGGACTTTACGCCACGTGCGCCGCTTCGAGTAGCCGTGCTGGCGCACCTTCCATTCACCTTCTCCATAGACCTTCAGACCGGTGCTGTCGACATCCAGATGGATCGGTTCATTGTCACGAAGGATCGGCAGTTCGACATCAAGCGTTTTTGCCCGGCGACAGAGCGTGGTGTAATTCAGCACCGGCAAGCTCGGGAAGGCCAAATCGCGCAGACTTTGGGTGAAACCTTGCAGGGCGCGCAAGGTCAGTCGATAGACGGTCTTCACGCCAAGTAATGCCTGAATCAGCGTATCGCCGTATATACACACGGGCGACCACGTGTGGGTATGGTGTCGGGTATTCTGGCAAGGACGGCTTCATCTATCCATATTGTTACGTTCTCTCGGTTGATCAGGCCTTCATTATAGGCTAGGCCGCCCAATTCCTGACACGGTAGCATACCTTCGGCTCACCTTTCTTGTGTATGTCCTTGCGCATTTTCTTGGCAAAAATTAGGCAGTTACTCTGGAATCTGACTTGATAGGAGGCTGGCCCCGCGACCGTTGCGCGTAAACGTTCACGGATCTCGCTCGATTTATGAAACAACGCCACGGATCTCGCTCGATTGGACGCAACAACCCCGCACCCTGCTGGCCCGCTGCAGAGCGGGTTTCGGTGCGGCTCATTCGATCTCCGTCGCCAGGGCATTTACTGCCGCGGCAGCCAGTGCGCTGCCACCGCGGCGCCCGTTCAGAACTACGTAAGAAACGCCGCGACTGTTGGCGGCCAGCGCCGCCTTCGATTCGGCCGCGCCGATGAAGCCAACTGGGAAGCCGAGGATCAGTGCCGGCTTCGGCGCGCCTGCATCGAGCATATCAAGCAGGTGGAACAGCGCTGTGGGCGCATTGCCGATTACCACCACGCTGCCAGCCATCCAGGGATACCATAGTTCGAGCGCAGCTGCAGAGCGGGTATTGCCGAGCCGCGCAGCCAGCGCCGGAACTTCGGTCGCGCCGAGCGTACAGTGTACCTGGTTGGCAGTCGGCAGGCGCGCGCGCGTGATACCCTCGGCCACCATGCGCGCATCGCAGAGGATCGGCGCGCCGCCGGCCAGCGCGTCCCGACCGGCTCTTCCAGCGCCGACCGAGAAGTGCAGGTCGGCGACGATATCGACCATGCCGCAGGCATGGATCACGCGCACGGCGAGTTTTTCAAGGTCGGCGGGGATCGCCGAGAGATTGGCTTCAGCGCGAATCGCCGCGAACGATTGCCGGTAGATTTCCTGGCTGTCGCGAAGGTAGTCGAGCATTCGGTTCAGTCCTAATGGCGCAGCGATGCGGCGAGCATCGCGACAGCTTGGTCGATTGTCAGATGGCGCGCGACGAGCCGACCGAAGCCGCTGCTGCTGCCGCTGCGCCGGTAAAGGTCGTAGCGGCCCGAGTCCACCGCGAGGAGGGTCGCAGCGGCGGGCCAAGGCTGCGCGCAAGCGCGCGGGCAGCCGCTCAGGTGGAGCTCCTGTGGCGAGGCCCCACTTTCGGCCAGGCGCGCGGCCAGGGCTTGCGCGTCGGCCTTGGTGTCGGCCCGCGCGCGCGCGCAACCAGTGCTTCCGGCGCAGGCGACCAGATGCGCGAGCGGCGCGTCGGCGGAGCAGATCACGCCGTGCGCGGCCAGCAAGGCCAGCGCGGCTTCGGCTGCCTGCTCGCGCACGACCGACAGCAGCACGCCTCGCCAAGGCGTGAAGCACAGTATGCCGTCGCCGTCGCGCTCGGCGATGGCGGCCAGCGCCTCGAGCATCGCTGCGTCGAGCCGACCGAGCGGAACCTGGCCGCCAACCTGGCGCGTGGCGGCGTTCATTTCGTTATGGATGCCGAAGCGACGGGCGAGGTCGGCCGGTGTGCGGCGCCATTGCGTGAGCCCGGCGTCGCGCTGCGGTGCAGGCGACAGGCGCGCGGCGGCGTGCGAGAGCAACTGCTCGGCGCTCAGGCTCGGGAGCGCGTCTCGGATCCGCTTGGCTTCCTTCGGTGCCAGTTCGAGGAAAGCAAGTAAAAGCGCGTGCGCGCAGTCTACCACTTGCTCGGGCGCGACCGAGGCCAGTGCCGGTGGATCGTGGGCCGCCACCGGCGTATGGCCGGCCAGCCCGAACGCGTAGCGCAGGGCGCCACTCGCATCGCGATAGGCCGAAAACCACAGATCGTGCGGATGTTCGAGTTCGGCCAAGGCTTCGCCACCGTCGATCGACAGTGAGCATTTCGGTGACAGTGCGGCAAAGCTTGGTTCGCCCTGCAGCCGGTCGAGCAGGGCGGTTCCGAGCGCGCGCGTATCGTCCAGAGCGGCAGGATCGCGTCCAGCCGCAGGGCTCAGCATCACGTTGCGGACATCGTCGAGCAGCGCGGTGGCGAGGTCCAAGGGCTTGCGGGGGGTGGGGCTTCCGGAATGATTGCTGACATCCGCTGCGCCGTTGTCGCTCGGGCCCAGTCCCACCTCGATCAGTGCGGCGGCCAGCGCCGTCTCGTGGCCGGCACGTACGCCTCGGATCTGCAGGTTGGCACGGTTGGTTGCGTCGAGCACACCAGAGCCGTGTTCGCACGCGGCCGCAGCCAGCGCCCGGGCTGCAACTGCCTCGAGCCGCCCGCCCGGTAGCCGCACGCGGCACAGGCCGCCGTCTCCGGTCGTTACTACCCGCACTAGACCAGGGCAAGCACTCAGACGTGGGCCGGTCGACACCCCGACGGCGCGCGCATCATGCTCGACCGGTCGCCCTGCAGGCAGAACGACCGGGAGCGAGGGCTGGGTTTTGGGGAAGTAAGAGCGTTGTTGCATAAATCGAGGATGAGGACGCAATGGCACCGAAGGGCATAATTTCAGGCGATACGAAGGGATTTCGGACAAGCGAGATCCGCCCCCCATGCGGTTGATTACGCCGACGCGAACCGCTATCTGGGTCGCCTGCGAGTCGATGTAACGCGCCCAGAGGCGTTGTTGCATAAATCGAGCGAAAGCCGTTGACGTTTACGCGCAACACTGGCCGGCCAGCCCCTTATCAAGTCAGATTTCAGAGTAACTGCCTAATTTTTCCAAGAAAATGCGCAAGGACATACACAAAGACAGGTGAGCCGAAGGCACGCTACCATGTCAGGAATTGGGCGGTCTATAATGCAGGCCTGATCAACCGGGGGAACGTGACGATATGGATAGATGAAGCCGTCCTTGCCAGGATACCCGACGCCATATCCACACGTGGTCGCCCGTTTTTATACGGCGATGTGCTGATTCAGGCATTACTTGGCATGAAGTCTGTCTATAGACAGACGTTGCGCGCCCTGCAAGGTTTCACCCAAAGTCTACGCGATTTGGCCTTCCCGAACTTGCCGGTGCCGAATTACACCACGCTCTGTCGCCGGGCAAAACGCTTGATGTCGAACTGCCGATCCTTCGCGACAACGAACCGATCCATTTGGTTGTCGACAGCACCGGTTTGAAGGTCTATGGCGAAGGTGAATGGAAGGTGCGCCAGCACGGCTACTCGAAGGGGCGCACCTGACGTAAAGTCCATCTTGCGCTCAACGTAAATACGGGTCAAGTGCATGCCGCGCTAATGACGCATCAGAATGTGGCTGACGATGACGCGCTGGCCAAGTTGCTCGACCAGATTCCACGCGAAGAACAAATCGATGTCATCGGCGGTGATGGTGCCTACGACACCAAGCCATGCCATGCAGCCATTGCTGCACGCAGTGCTATTCCTTCGATTCCACCACGCGAGGGTGGCGCTCATTGGCCAGCGGATATGCCCGGTGCGGCGTGGCGTAATGGCGCGGTTGATGCAATTGCCCGTGACGGTCGTCGAGAATGGAAGGAAGACAGTGGCTACCACCGGCGATCGCTTGCCGAGAATGGGATGTATCGGTTCAAGACCCTCACCGGCCACTGTCTCTGGGCGCGTCACATCGCCGCGCAGGCGACCGAGGTCTCCATTCGCGTCGGCGTCATCAAGCGTATGGCGGGGACCTCGCTCGTCCGAAATCCGTTCGTATCGCCTGAAATTATGCCCGTCGATGCTATTGCATCCTCACACTCGATTTATGCAACAACGCCGTTCTCACCACTCGTCTTCATCTCGCGGCGAATACGGCTCATGACTCTGGCCACCTGGCGAGAGTCCAATTTTAATTAGCTGGCCTTGGCTTTGGCTTTGACCCGCAACGATCCGTCTTCATCGAGATAATTTCGCTGCTTGGCCATGCGCTTAAATTGCAAATCTTATAGCTCGAATTATAATACGAATGGACGTAATTTTACACGCTATGGAGCGTGTATGAGTTGGCGAGATGTAGCAAGGCCAATCGTCGCAAAAGTACTGTGCGAGGTTGGTCTTCAAGACCCCAAGGCATTGCGCAAGGCAATGTTTGATGCCTACCCGTTTGGAGCGCGCGCCGGGTGGCCCTATACCCTATAATGTGCAGTTGGCCGAGATCAAGCAACAGATCGACGGTATGCGACTGGAAAAACCAGACCCGAGGCGAGGGCAGTTATTTTGATGGAAATGGTGGATGGCAGACAGATTATCCAGGCAAACCAGTCGATCGAAGAAGCGTTGCAGATCGAGCATCGAGCAGGAGGAAGCTCGAAAAGCCGGAGTGTTGGGCTTCATGGCTAGGAAGCTCGCGCAGGTTACGTTGCCCCCACACGAATCCAGATTCACTTGGCGTTGTTGCATAAATCGAGCGTGAGGACGCAATGGCATCGACGGGCATATTGATCACGAATTTCGGATCAATAATTTCAGGCGATATGAACGGATTGCAGACGAGCGAGGTCCGCAATCCGTTCCATTGCGTCCTCACACTCGATTTATGCAACAACGCCCCAGCGATGGCTACTCGAAGCGGCGCACGTGGCGTAAAGTCTATTTCGCGCTCAACGCGAATACGGGTCAAGTGCATGCCACGTTAATGATGCATCAGAATGTGGCTGACAGTGCCGCTCTGGCCAAGTTGCTCGACCAGATTCCACGCGAAGAACAAATCGATGTCATCGGCGGTGACGGTGACTACGACACCAAGCCATGCCATGCGGTCATTGCTGCATGCAGTGCTATTCCTTTGATTCTGCCATGCGAGGGTGCTGCTCGCTGCTCATTGGCTAGCGCATACGTCTGGTGCGGCGTGGCGTAATGGCCCGGTTGATGCAATTGCCAGTGACGGTCGTCGAGAATGGAAGAAAGGCAGTGTCTACCACCGGTGATCGGTTGCCGAGAATGCGATGTATCGGTTCAAAATGCTAATCGGCGACTGTCTCTGGGCGCGTTGCATCGCCTCGCAGGCGACCCAGCTCTCTGTTCGCGTCGGCGTAATCAACCGCATGGGGGGCGGACCTCGCTTGTCCGCAATCCGTTTGTATCGCCTGAAATTATGCATTTCGATGCCATTGTGTCCTCACGCTCGATTTATGCAACAACCCCGCAGGGCGCTGCCTGCGGTCGCCTGTTCGGCATTGGCGTTGGCCCCGGCGACCCGGAACTGCTGACTCTGAAAGCGGTACGCCACCTACGTGCCGCGCAGGTGGTGGCTTACTTCGTCGCCAAGGGTAGGAAGGGCAATGGCTACAATATCGTCGAGGCGCATTTGAAAGAGGCGCAGCTGAAATTGCCGCTGGTCTATCCCGTCACCACCCAGGTTCCCGAGCCGCCGCTCAGTTACGAGCGCGTGATCGCTGATTTCTACGACACGGCGGCCGAGGTAGTGGCCACGCATCTCGATGCCGGTCTCGATGTCGCCGTGATCTGCGAGGGCGATCCGTTCTTCTACGGCTCCTACATGTACTTACACGACCGCCTCGCGCATCGCTACGACACCGAGGTGGTACCCGGCGTGTGCTCGATGCTAGGGGGCGCGGCCGTGCTCGGCATCCCGCTGGTCTATCGCAACCAGACGCTCTCGGTGCTTTCGGGCGTGCTGCCCGAGAACCAGCTGCGTGCACGGTTGGCCAAGGCCGACGCGGCAGTGGTGATGAAGCTGGGCCGCAACTTCGGCAAAGTTCGGCGCGTACTAGACGAGCTGAACCTGGCCAGTCGCACGCTCTACGTCGAGCGTGCGACCATGGCCAACCAGCGTATCGTGCCGCTGGCCGAAGTTGACCCGATGACCTCGCCCTATTTCTCTCTGCTGGTGGTGCCCGGGAAAAAATGGCAAGGCTGACGGTAGCGCCGGCGATCGTAGTACTCGGCTCGGGCGCTCTGCCGGTGGCCGAGTCGATCCGCTCGCGTTACGAGGGCGCGACGATCCACGTGCTGGCCGGTCGCGCCGAGGGCGACGTGGCGTTCAGCGAACTCGGGGCTCACCTGCGCGCGCTCTATGCGCGTGGTAACCCCGTGGTGGCGCTGTGCGCGGCCGGCATCGTGATCCGCTGCGTGGCGCCATGCCTGGCCGACAAGGGCGTTGAGCCACCGGTACTAGCGGTTGCCGAGGACGGCAGCGCGGTGGTACCTCTGCTGGGCGGGCTGACCGGCGTGAACCTGTTGGCGCGCGAAATCGCAGAGACGCTCGGTATTGCGCCGTCCATCACCTCCAGCGGAGAGCTGCGCTTTGGTGCCTGCGTGCTCAATCCGCCTGAAGGTTACGCGCTCGCCGATGTCGGTGCCGGTAAGCGCTTCGTTTCTGACCTACTGGCTGGCGCGAGCACGCGCGTGAACGGCGCTGCCCCCTGGCTCGAAGGCGTTGCGCTACCGGTCGACGCGACTGGATCGCATGCGATCCGCGTCACGCCACATCGCGCCGGCGGTGCCGGCTCGGGTGAGCTGTTGATTCATCCGCGCAGCGTGATAGTGGCGCTGGCCGAAGGTTTCGCAGATCAGGCCGAATCGCTCGCTACGCTGGACAAAGCGGCTGATCATGAAGCGGGCAACGATCCACTGGCGCGTCGGATTCTCGACGCACTCTGGCCGAGGATCTCTCACCGCTCACACTGGCTGCGCTGGTTGCGCCGCAGCAATGCATCCGCGAGGCGAGGCTCGCACGCGCCGCACGCCATCTCGGCGTGCCGCTGCGCTTCGTTGCCAGCGAGGGTGGACAGACCGATAACGCTGCCGTTCTGCTCGACGCTGCGCTCGTGGCCAGCTCGATCGTCGCGAGCACGACGATGTCCAATGGCGCTCTCAGCGAGACAGCGAGGCGGCTCGCGATCGCGATTGCCGAAGCCCCCGTCGACGCGAACCGACTAGGCCGAGCGCGCGGCTCGCTGACGGTGCTCGGCCTTGGCCCAGGCCGAGCCGACTTATTGGCACCGGCCGCGCGCCTCGCGCTGGACGATGCCACCGATATCCTCGGCTACGCCACCTACGTGCGCATGGCCGGACCGTTCCGCACTGACCAACACGTCCACGAAACCGACAACCGCAAGGAACTGCAGCGCGCCCGCCATGCCTTTGAGCTGGCCTCGCAGGGATGCCGCGTGGCGATGGTTTCCTCCGGCGACCCGGGCGTGTTCGCGATGGCGGCAGCCGTGCTGGAAGCGCTCGACAGCAGCGGAGAATCAGCTTGGGACGACGTCGCCCTGGAGGTGATACCCGGCGTATCCGCCGCGTTCGCCACCGCAGCCGAGGCCGGCGCGCCCCTCGGCCATGATTTCTGCGTGATCTCGCTGTCGGACAACCTCAAGCCCTGGAAGGTGATCGAGGAACGGCTCGCGCTGGCCGTGCGTGCTGACCTGGTGATGGCCTTCTACAACCCGATCTCGAAGGCGCGGCCTTGGCAGCTTGATCGCGCGCTAGACATCCTACGCGAGGTCCGCGCCGCCGACACGGTGGTGGTGCTCGGTCGCGACGTCGGTCGGCCCGGAGCGAGCCTGCGTAGCCTCACGTTGGGCGAGCTGCGCGCGACCGATGTAGACATGCGCACCATGGTGATCGTCGGTTCCAAAAAAACGCGGCGCTTTGCCAGCGCCGACCGCGAGTGGATCTACACGCCGCGCTTTTACAAATGACACGGCTAACACAAAAAACGGGCGTTGTTGGGCGTTCTTGCATAAATCGAGTGTGAGGATGCAATAGCATCGACGGGCATAATTTCAGGCGATACGAACGGATTGCGGACGAGCGAGGTCCGCCATACGGTTGATGACGCCGACGCGAATGGAGACCTCGGTCGCCTGCGAGGCGATGTGACGCGCCCAGAGACAGTTGCCGGTGAGGGTCTTGAGCCGATACATCGCATTCTCGGCAAGCGATCGCCGGTGGTAGCCACTGTGTTGCTTCCATTCTCGACGACCGTCACGGGCAATTGCATCAACCGAGCCATTACGCCACGCCACACCGGGCATATCCGCTGGCCAATGAACGGCACCCTCGCGTGGCGGAATCGAAGGAATAGCACTGCGTTCAGCAATGGCCGCATTGCATGGCTTGGTGTCGTAGGCACCATCACCGCCGATGACATCGATTTGTTCTTCGCGTGGAATCTGATCGAGCAACTTGGCCAGAGCGTCACGGTCAGCTACATTCTGATGCGTCATTAGCGCGGCATGCACTTGACCCGTATTCGCGTTGAGCGCGAGATGGACTTTACGCCACGTGCGCCGCTTCGAGTAGCCGTGCTGGCGCACCTTCCATTCACCTTCTCCATAGACCTTCAGACCGGTGCTGTCGACAACCAGATAGATCGGTTCATTGTCACGAAGGATCGGCAGTTCGACATCAAGCGTTTTTGCCCGGCGACAGAGCGTGGTGTAATTCGGCACCGGCAAGCTCGGGAAGGCCAGATCGCGCAGACTTTGGGTGAAACCGGCGTTGTTGCATAAATCGAGCGAGATCCGTTGACGTTTACGCGCAACGGTCGCGGGGCCAGCCTCCTATCAAGTCAGATTCCAGAGTAACTGCCTAATTTTTGCCAAGAAAATGCGCAAGGACATACACAAGAAAGGTGAGCCGAAGGCACGCTACCGTGTCAGGAATTGGGCAGCCTATAATGAAGGCCTGATCAGCCGGGGGAACGTAACAATATGGATAGATGAAGCCGTCCTTGCCAGAATGCCCGATGCCATACCCACACGTGGTCGCCCGTGTGTATACGGCGATACGCTGATTCAGGCATTACTTGGCGTGAAGACCGTCTATCGACTGACCTTGCGCGCCCTGCAAGGTTTCACCCAAAGTCTGCGCGATTTGGCCTTCCCGAGCTTGCCGGTGCCGAATTACACCACGCTCTGTCGCCGGGCAAAAACGCTTGATGTCGAACTGCCGATCCTTCGTGACAATGAACCGATCCATCTGGTTGTCGACAGCACCGGTCTGAAGGTCTATGGAGAAGGTGAATGGAAGGTGCGCCAGCACGGCTACTCGAAGCGGCGCACGTGGCGTAAAGTCCATCTCGCGCTCAACGCGAATACAGGTCAAGTGCATGCCGCGCTAATGACGAATCAGAATGTGGCTGACGGTGACGCTCTGGCCAAGTTGCTCGACCAGATTCCACGCGAAGAACAAATCGATGTCATCGGCGGTGATGGTGCTTACGACACCAAGCCATGCCATGCGGCCATTGCTGAACGCAGTGCTATTCCTTCGATTCCGCCACGCGAGGGTGCCGTTCATTGGCCAGCGGATATGCCCGGTGCGGCGTGGCGTAATGGCTCGGTTGATGCAATTGCCCGTGACGGTCGTCGAGAATGGAAGCAACACAGTGGCTACCACCGGCAATCGCTTGCCGAGAATGCGATGTATCGGCTCAAGACCCTCACCGGCAACTGTCTCTGGGCGCGTCACATCGCCTCGCAGGCGACCGAGGTCTCCATTCGCGTCGGCGTCATCAACCGGTATGGCGGACCTCGCTCGTCCGTAATCCGTTCGTATCGCCTAAAATTATGCCCGTCGATGCTATTGCATCCTCACGCTCGATTTATGCAACAACGCCGCTTGCAAGCCGATATGTTCACTGCATCAGCAGCTAGGAAGCCACGTCAATCAACCAAAAGAAAAGCGATATGAGCCAACCAAATTCTTTGGAAGAGCGCTTGACCTCGCTTGACTTGTTTGCAGGTGCGGGCGGACTATCCGAAGGATTACGTGCAGCCGGGTTTACGTCGCTTTATGCAAACGAGATTTCCCCGCGCTATACGCAGACTTACGCCGCCAACCATCCAGCCACGCAGCTCGATAGCCGGGATATTCGCAAGGTTGATGCACGCAAAGTCCGAAAACTATTGGGCTCGAAGCGGGGTGAATTGGATTTGATCGCGGCTGGCCCGCCCTGCCAAGGCTTTTCGATCAACGCGCCCAAGCGTTCCACCGAGGATTCACGGAACCACCTGTTCCGCGAATACCTTCGGTTTGTTACTGAATTTCAGCCGCGCGCGATCTTGATCGAGAACGTTCCTGGCATGGTGTCGTTTGAAGGCGGCGAAACGCTGGATGCAATCCTGGAATCATTGAAGCAGCTCGGTTACCATGCCGACGTGCGGATTCTGTACGCGCCGCATTACGGCGTTCCGCAAACCCGCTGGCGCACGATCATCCTTGGCAGCCGTTGCAGCGTCGATCCAATGGCGTTGTTCCCGAAACCGTTTTGCCAAGCGCCGGTCCGGGTGAATTTCACCTCGCAATTTGCCGGAAAAAACTTGGTGAACTTGCCGCGCTCCCTGGAATTGCCGTCACATGTTACAGTCATAGATGCTATTGGCGATTTGCCGGCCCTGCGCAATGGTGAAATTGGCGAGCAGCTCAAAAACTACCGGCACCCGGCGGATAACCCGTATCAACAATTGATGCGGGTGGGTTCAACAGGCGTGACGTGTCACGAAGCAGCACGATTGAGCAAGATCAACCTTGAACGCATGATGCACATTCCGCCAGGCGGGAACTGGACGGATATTCCCGATGCCCTGTTGCCACGCGGGATGCGCATGGCGCGGCGCAGTGACCATACGAAGCGTTACGGTCGGGTCAATCCTAACGGCCTCGCATCCACCATCCTGACTAAGTGCGACCCACATTGGGGCGCTTACTTCCATTACGAACAGGACCGAGCCTTTACCGTGCGCGAAGCTGCACGCATCCAGTCCTTCCCTGACACCTACGTTTTTTGCGGGTCGTGGGTTGAGCAATACGAACAGGTGGGTAACGCCGTGCCGCCTCTGCTCGGCGCTGCCGTCGGGCGAGCTATCGCCCATGTGCTGGGGAATGTCCGTAAGAACAAGCGCAAAGTACGGGTGGCGTAGTGGCAGGAAAGATTTGGGAGTTCTTTGGTTATCGCTCCGCTGATCACTCTCCGGTGGCGGTGGACGCTGCGAAGGAAAAGAAATGCCCCTACTTGTCCGAAGTGTGCGAAAAACGGTTAAATGACGGGGCTATTTCCGGCGTTTGCACTATCAAGCTGGCAACTGCCGACCCTGTTATTTGCTGTCCTATCCGCTTGTACGCGGACAGGTACCGTTCCTTATATGATGTGGCGAAGATCGCGTTTGACGACGATTTAGAGCTGATCGCGGGCCGAAAAGCATCAGTGCGGGCATTGGTGAAACAAGCACCGGTGGTAGCCGTGTTTGGAAAACGCTGGGGCGGAGAATTGCGCTTGCCGCAAAAGAATGGCGCTGGCAGTTACTTCGTGGATTGGGTGCTCGCCTTGCTTGATGCCAATGGCAAACTGAAAGAGTTTGTCGCAGTCGAAGTTCAGACCATCGACACAACGGGCAACTACCGCAACGGTCGGCAAGCCTTGCTCACGCCGGAACGTACGCACCAGGCGACCACGGTCGGCCTGAACTGGGAAAACGTCAATAAGCGTATCCTGCCGCAACTGATCTACAAAGGCCAAGTGCTGCAAAGGGAAGCGTTGTGCAGGAAGGGCTTGTTTTTCGTCTGTCCGCAACCTGTTTACGCGCGTATCATGGCGCGGCTTGGTGGCGTTGGTAGTTTGATCACCTATCCTTTGCAACCTGCGTCAATCACCTTTCTTGCTTATGCACACGAAGAAGCCAGCATCATCGACGGGGCCACCGTGTCGCTGAAAGCACTGCCGCCACATTCGACCACGGTTTACAAGGTACAAGAGGCGTTCAACAATGTCACTTTGCCAAACGAAAACGTCTATAAAAATGCTATTGAAGCCACCCTTCGCTGACACGTTACCAAGACGGGTTTAGCGCGATCTGGACGCGAGGAACTCGACAAGGTCGCGATTTCCCCCCTCCCACGAGACGAACCACTGGGCTGCGGCGTGTTCCTCGTCGGCCTGGGATAGCCTGAATCCTTCCAGGAAAACGGATGCGCAAGCAGCTTGCCGGCCACGGTGTTCTTCATCCGTGATGTTTTGAGTTTGTAACTTTTCGCTCATTTACTTAATTTCTCGCGTTCGATTTATGCAACAACGTCGCAACAACGCCTATTTTCTTGGCAAAAATTAGGCAGATTACTCTGGAATCTGACTTGATAGGAGGCTGGCCCCGCGACCGTTGCGCGTAAACGTCAACGGATCTCGCTCGATTTATGCAACAACGCCGCGAGCTTGCACTCAGCCGTGTCGGCTTGCATTCCATTTCCGTCGGCTCACATTAATTGCGAATGAAACAATCGGGCTCATATCGGTAAACCCGCTGCGAGCATCTTGTCGCGTAGTTCAGCAGCGCGGGCCGGATCGAGCGCGTTGCTGAACAGTGCTTTGATCTCGGTGGGTCTGGCGTCAAACTGCTCGACCAGATCCTTGATGCGGTAGCCATGGCGCGTAAGGGTTGGTTCCAGATCATCCAGTTGCCGTGACAGCACGGATTCCACCAGCTCCGCCGAGACGGGTTTCTCGCCGGTCAGGTAGCCGGCTTCCAGGGCCAGGCTGAGGTGCAGTTGGATTTGCAGCGGTGTGCGCAGCTTAGTGGCGAGCAGATCGACCGCTTCCTCGGTCAAAATCGATTCAGCCTCGACCTTGCCCTCCGTGCAGGTCTCCAGCAGCCAGTGGATGTACTCGCGCTGGCTGCCGGCGATGCCGTCGAGCGAGAAAATGTCGGTGCGGTAGCCGATTTCCTCCGTCGTCGGCCGGCGCAGGTCGTTGCGCAGTTTGGGATGCCCGGCCAGCACCACCGACAACCTGCCGTCGCCGTCCTCGACCAGCTCCATCAAGCGCTTAAGCCCTGTCAGGGTATGACCGTTGAGGTCGTGGGCCTCATCCACGAACAAGGCCACGGGGCGCTTGTTCTTCCTCACCAGCTCGCGCAAGTCACGCTCACGCTTTTCGCCCTGGGTTGGAATGCGCACATGCTTTTCGGTGGACAAGTCGTAGTAGAGCGCTGCGATGAAGGTGGCCAGCTTGATGCTGTGTTTCTCGATGGCGAGGGACCTGGAGACGGTGATTTTCTTTTCCGCCTCCATCACCTGCTGGAGCCTTCGCAGCATCACGGTTTTGCCGCTGCCGATGACGCCACAGAGTGCAATCAGACGGCCTTCGAAGATCGCGCCCTTGATGTCTTTGATCAGTTGCTGGTGGTGGGCGGTCTCAAAGTATCCGGCTTGGTTCAGCGGCAACGTCAGCCCGTAGTGCTGCATCACTTCAACCCGCATGTTCTTCTCCTGTTTTCTTGTGGCGGAAGTAGCCCCTGACGCGCTCCAAGACAACCCGTCGAATCAAGGTCTCGCTCAGCACCTGGTGGATAAACGCTTGATCCTCGCCAGAGAGCTTGGCCAACGGCTGCGCCAGTTCGTTGGCAACGGCCAGCTTGCCGGCGATAACGCTGGGAAAGTGGTACTCGTGAGCCTCGGCATCAAAGGGCTGGCGTGGCAGCTCCATGGGAGCGGTGGGCGGTGTCAGCCGCACATCGTCACCGGCCAACGCGGCGATGGGCAGCCCAAGCTGATCGGCCAGCGAACGAATACGCTCGGATCGCTCATCGACCTTGCCCCGTTTGAACGCCCGGTATCGATGCAGCGGAATCGGCCCGGATACCGGGTAGTAAGAGCCGAAGCGCTCGCCATCGAACTCGGCATAGAGTTCATTATCAAACAGTCCCCAGAGCAGCATTACGGTTTCGCCCGCCATGTCGGGCTCCACTTCGTAGGCCGTACCCTCGATGGTGATTCGCGCATCGACGCCGACCTTGCGCCGTTCGGGTTCGCGGGCAAAGCGACAGAACTGCTCCCAGGTGCACATCTCGCGCAGGCCCTCGTCGGGCAGGTTGCCCAGCCAGTCATCGATCCGCGAATGCGGCTCGCAACGATGGCCTTGCAGGTTGTAGGTGCGCACCAGGTAGCGCATCAGCCATTCGTTGGCCTGTGCTTCGGTTTCCGGCTTGTGGAAGTGATACAGCGTCTCGTGGGCTTCCTTCACGGTGCGAAATGGCCGCTCAACCTTGCCCTTTGAGCGAGCCGTGGTGCGTGTTCCATCCTTGCCGGCGGGGATGTGTGTCTGCCACTCGATACCCAGTGCCTGCATGACGTTCTGGAAGACGCGTCGCTTGGCCACCGGGCCATTGTCCAGGTAGATCATCTTGGGGCGGCCTTGGAACGGAAAGGTGGGGTCGGCCTTCCGTGCCATGGCGTTGAACAGGAAACGCAGCGCCGTTTCCGCGTCTTCACCGTAGACGCAGTGGTATTCCTGGTAAGCCACACCGCTGCGGTCATCCACCACGCTGAACAGCATCAGCGTCGGTTCGCCCTTGCTCGGATCAATCCATTCAGGCTTGTCGATGTGTTTGAGATCGGAAGGCGACAGGTCGAACTGCCAACAGTCGTTGCTGTGCTCAGCCTGAAACCGTACGGCGGGCGGTTGTCGCGACAGCCGCGGCTGATCCAGTCGCCACAGGGACAAATAGCGGTTGATGGTCGGGCGGCTCAGCACCCCCTTCGGCGCTTTGACCAAGCCTTGAGCGGTCTCCACGCCGTAGTCCTCCAGCAGCTCGATGGCGCGATTGGTGGAAAGGTGCCGACCCTGCTTATTCGTCGTGCGCAGCTTCAACGCCGCAATCAGCTCGCAATAGCTGTAACGGCTTGCAATCGAAAACGGTCGTGCTCGCAATCAGCGCACTTTTCGGCTCAGATTAACTGCGACTGACGGAGCCCTCAGGCTCAGATTAATTGCGAGCGAGCTTGCATTCAGCCGCGCTGGCTTGCATTCCATTTCCGTCGGCTCACATTAGCTGCAACTGACCGGTCTTCGGCTCGCATTAAATCGGCAGCCCTGCTGTCAGCATCTTGGGGTTGTAAGCCGGAACCACCGTCATTCTGTCAGCCGATCAACATGGCTTGTCTCGTGCCTGGTCGATGCGTTCCTGTATCGCCTGCATGACTTCTTCGTGGGTGTATGACTTGGCGTTGGGGGCGTCGGCCTCTCGGAGAGCTTCCTCGACCTCGCGGATCAGTCGCGCATATTCTTCAGGCCACAGCGATTGCTCCATGCGTAGCGACGCCTGCCCAAGCAGGTGCAGCAGGCCGAACAGGCGCATGTCATTGATGGCGACGACGTGCTCTCGAATCTGTTCCTGGATCACCTCGCAGGCCCGATGCGCCTCTGGTGTTGCCGTGCCCTCGTAGCCGGCTGGGAGTTCTGCTTCCTCGGCGATCCGCGCCCAAGCGATAGCCAGTGCCTCGATGGCGGACAGGTTCATTTGCTCATCCACTTGCGCAGCAGGCGCTTTTTCAGGGAGGCGCGCTCTTGCGGATTGCGGCCCTTGTGGTTGGCAATGCGATCCGCCGTGGCGGCCTGGCGCTTAATGGGCCAGTAGGAGCGGCCATCCTTTCCCATCGACCAGATGTTGCTGACCTGGTTTTCCAGTAGAGGCAGATGGACGCACAGAGCTTCAGGAGACGCGCTGGCCAGCGCGGTGCGCTCGCGGGTTCGCCAGCGCTGATGCCAGAGTTTCTTGTCCTCGCGCTCGCTACGGCAGGTCGTGTGTCCGACGATGGGCGTTTTGCGGCGGCTGCGGCTCATGATGGGGTTGTCTCCAAGGACATTCAGGACAGGCTTTCTGAGTAGAGCGCCGTCAACCGGGACAGGGTTTCTTGCACCTGTTCCAGCGAGGTCATCAGATAATCGACCTGATCCTGAAGATCCACGGCGAGATCGAATAGCTCAGCTACTCGGCTGCGTGATCCCTCGTTGAACGCGGCCATTGCCAGTTGATGCAGCTTCAACAGGTCGGTACGCAGTTGCGGAGGTGCGCCGTCATTCAAATCGCCGCGCAGCACATCCACGGTATCGACTGCACGCAGCAGTGCCGTGGTATCGAAATTCTTGGGAGTCAGTTCGTCCCATTCGTCGTCGGTGATGGTCATGCAGATATCTTTCCTTGCCCAGGGCAGAGCCCAGCGGTTACAGGCCAAGCTCGCTATGCGAGCCGAGCCGAACGAGTTGCAACACGGCGTCATCCGGCTTGCGGTAAATCAACACCAGGTCGGGCTTGATGTGACAGTCCCGGTGATCCTTCCAGTCGCCGTTGAGCGCGTGATCTCGGTGCTTTTCGGCCAGCGGTTTGTCATTTGCCAGGGCCGTGATGATGGCCATGAAATCGCTCGCCAGCGTCTGCCGATGCTGGCCTTTGGCTTCGCGCTTGTAGTCGCGCTTGAACTGGCTGGTCTGCTCAATCGTTCGCATTCAGATCCGCCATCAGATCCTCGACGGAAGCGAACGACTTCAAGCCGCCACGGCGCGCTTCCTTCATCGCCTCGATGGTGGTGGCGTTCGGTACCAATGGCTCGAAAGGCAAGGCCTTCTCGCGGGCGACGCGGGTCAACATGATGCGGAAGGCGTCGGACACGGTCAGCCCCATCGCCGCCAACACGACGGTCGCCTCTTCTTTGATGTGCTCGTCGATGCGGGCACGGACTACTGCATTCGCGGACATGGTTTGATCCTCTGAGTTAGCGAGCCACATTGTAGCCTACTTAGTTCAAGTACGCAGCCCCAGGACTGTTCGCCAGAGCTGTCCAGAAAACGAAGGTTTGTTGGACGGTAGGCGGGAGTGCGGTCGCCCTGCGCCAAAACCGCATCGCCTGCATCCAGCAACAGTTTCCACTTTTCAATATCCGACTACACTGGATGTTCGTTGAATAACTGGACGAAACCATGCTGATTGGATATGCCCGAGTCTCAACCGATGACCAGCTCCTCGATCTGCAACGCGATGCGCTTGAGAGGGCCGGCTGCGAGCGCGTGTTCGAAGACACCGCCAGCGGTGCCAAGGCCGAACGGGTTGGCCTAACCGCATTGCTGGCCATGCTACGCCGGGGCGACACCGTGGTGATTTGGCGGCTGGATCGTCTTGGCCGCTCGCTGAAGGATCTGATCCGGCTGGTCGAGCAGTTGGACGCCGCCGGCGTCGGTTTGCGCAGCTTGCAGGAAAGCATCGACACCGCCTCGATTGGCGGACGCCTGGTGTTCCATTTGTTTGGTGCCCTGGCCGAGTTCGAGCGCAACTTGATTCGTGAGCGCACCAAGGCGGGGCTCTCCGCCGCGAGAGCGCGTGGACGCAAGGGCGGGCGCAAGAAGCGGCTCGACCCGGCCAAGCAAGAACTGGCCCTGCGCCTGTACCACGAGCGAAAACACACCGTGGCAGAGATCTGCCGCCTGATGGGCATCGGTCGTTCGACGCTCTACAACTACCTGACCGAGGCCGAACGCAATGCCCAGCGGGCGGCATAGCGTCATCCCTTACGATTCGCTGATGCAGTTGCGGCAGCGACTCGACCGTTTTCCGAAGAAAAGTCCGGAACGGGCTACCCAGGTGGCCGCGCTAGCGGAGTTGTACGGCGTCTCTCCCAGTACTGTGTACCGAGCGCTGAACCTCATCCACAAACCTCATGCGGCCCACCGTGCCGATCACGGTAAGCCGCGTGTGTTGCAGCAGGCCGAGCTGGAGCGCTATTGCGAGCTGATTGCGGCGTTGAAGCTGCGCACGACGAATAAGCAGGGTCGGCACCTTTCCACCAATCGCGCCATCGAGCTGCTGGAGGACTACGGCGTGGAGACCGCTCAAGGCTTGGTCAAAGCGCCGAAGGGGGTGCTGAGCCGCCCGACCATCAACCGCTATTTGTCCCTGTGGCGACTGGATCAGCCGCGGCTGTCGCGACAACCGCCCGCCGTTCGGTTTCAGGCTGAGCACAGCAACGACTGTTGGCAGTTCGACCTGTCGCCTTCCGATCTCAAACACATCGACAAGCTTGAATGGATTGATCCGAGCAAGGGCGAACCGACGCTGATGCTGTTCAGCGTGGTGGATGACCGCAGCGGTGTGGCTTACCAGGAATACCACTGCGTCTACGGTGAAGACGCGGAAATGGCGCTGCGTTTCCTGTTCAACGCCATGGCACGGAAGGCCGACGACCCCACCTTTCCGTTCCAAGGCCGCCCCAAGATGATCTACCTGGACAATGGCCCGGTGGCCAAGCGACGCGTCTTCCAGAACGTCATGCAGGCACTGGGTATCGAGTGGCAGACACACATCCCCGCCGGCAAGGATGGAACACGCACAACGGCTCGCTCAAAGGGCAAGGTTGAGCGGCCATTTCGCACCGTGAAGGAAGCCCACGAGACGCTGTATCACTTCCACAAGCCGGAAACCGAAGCACAGGCCAACGAATGGCTGATGCGCTACCTGGTACGCACCTACAACCTGCAAGGCCGTCGTTGCGAGCCGCATTCGCGGATCGATGACTGGCTGGGCAACCTGCCCGACGAGGGCCTGCGCGAGATGTGCACCTGGGAGCAGTTCTGTCGCTTTGCCCGCGAACCCGAACGGCGCAAGGTCGGCGTCGATGCGCGAATCACCATCGAGGGTACGGCCTACGAAGTGGAGCCCGACATGGCGGGCGAAACCGTAATGCTGCTCTGGGGACTGTTCGATAATGAACTCTATGCCGAGTTCGATGGCGAGCGCTTCGGCCCTTACTACCCGGTATCCGGGCCGATTCCGCTGCATCGATACCGGGCGTTCAAACGGGGCAAGGTCGATGAGCGATCCGAGCGTATTCGTTCGCTGGCCGATCAGCTTGGGCTGCCCATCGCCGCGTTGGCCGGTGACGATGTGCGGCTGACACCGCCCACCGCTCCCATGGAGCTGCCACGCCAGCCCTTTGATGCCGAGGCTCACGAGTACCACTTTCCGAGCGTTATCGCCGGCAAGCTGGCCGTTGCCAACGAACTGGCGCAGCCGTTGGCCAAGCTCTCGGGCGAGGATCAAGCGTTTATCCACCAGGTGCTGAGCGAGACCTTGATTCGACGGGTTGTCTTGGAGCGCGTCAGGGGCTACTTCCGCCACAAGAAAACAGGAGAAGAACATGCGGGTTGAAGTGATGCAGCACTACGGGCTGACGTTGCCGCTGAACCAAGCCGGATACTTTGAGACCGCCCACCACCAGCAACTAATCAAAGACATCAAGGGCGCGATCTTCGAAGGCCGTCTGATTGCACTCTGTGGCGTCATCGGCAGCGGCAAAACTGTGATGCTGCGAAGGCTCCAGCAGGTGATGGAGGCGGAAAAGAAAATCACCGTCTCCAGGTCCCTCGCCATCGAGAAACACAGCATCAAGCTGGCCACCTTCATCGCAGCGCTCTACTACGACTTGTCCACCGAAAAGCATGTGCGCATTCCAACCCAGGGCGAAAAGCGTGAGCGTGACTTGCGCGAGCTGGTGAGGAAGAACAAGCGCCCCGTGGCCTTGTTCGTGGATGAGGCCCACGACCTCAACGGTCATACCCTGACAGGGCTTAAGCGCTTGATGGAGCTGGTCGAGGACGGCGACGGCAGGTTGTCGGTGGTGCTGGCCGGGCATCCCAAACTGCGCAACGACCTGCGCCTGCCGACGATGGAGGAAATCGGCTACCGCACCGACATTTTCTCGCTCGACGGCATCGCCGGCAGCCAGCGCGAGTACATCCACTGGCTGCTGGAGACCTGCACGGAGGGCAAGGTCGAGGCTGAATCGATTTTGACCGAGGAAGCGGTCGATCTGCTCGCCACTAAGCTGCGCACACCGCTGCAAATCCAACTGCACCTCAGCCTGGCCCTGGAAGCCGGCTACCTGACCGGCGAGAAACCCGTCTCGGCGGAGCTGGTGGAATCCGTGCTGTCACGGCAACTGGATGATCTGGAACCAACCCTTACGCGCCATGGCTACCGCATCAAGGATCTGGTCGAGCAGTTTGACGCCAGACCCACCGAGATCAAAGCACTGTTCAGCAACGCGCTCGATCCGGCCCGCGCTGCTGAACTACGCGACAAGATGCTCGCAGCGGGTTTACCGATATGAGCCCGATTGTTTCATTCGCAATTAATGTGAGCCGACGGAAATGGAATGCAAGCCGACACGGCTGAGTGCAAGCTCGCTCGCAATTAATGTGAGCCCAAGGGCTCCGTCAGTCGCAGTTAATCTGAGCCGAAAACCGTGCTGATTGCGAGCACGACGGGTTTCGATTGCAAGCCGTTACACTTGCCGCCCCAAGCCCGAACGACGGTCCAGTCGCCGAACAGGTCGCAGCATACGGCTGCCTCATACCATCGAGTCTCGGTTTCCCAACGCGCCATGTGTGTGCTCCTGTTGCGCGGGCGGCAGCGAGAGAAAATCCAAAAGGCGCTGACCGCTCAAAATGGTGAGGCGCAGATGCGATCGGGCCAGCTCACGCACGCCTGGCCCGGTACGTCCCGTGTTGAAAAAAAATCCATAGCAGTGCCGACGATCGAGCAACTGACAGAACGGGGCAACGTGTGATCGATTGATATACCGGCCATAGCGTTTCGCCTGCACGAGATACAGCCGACCGTCGCGAACGACCGCGCCATCGGCGCCGCCGTCGCCGGTGTACCGTGCGTTCCGGTAGACCCTGTAGCCGCGCAGTTCAAACGCTTCGAGCAACAGTTCCTCGAACGTGAGCGGATCGATTTTTCGCAGGTACGCGAGCCGCTGCGGCATCAACTCGATCGTGTTGATCTTCGCCAGGACACGACGTGTCTGGTTTTGTTTGTACTGGTGGCGACGTGCGCGAATACCTGGGCGCAGGATGACCGCGGCGACCAGGAGCGCGAGGATTGCGAGCGCAACGCCGAGTAAGGCGAGCTGTACCGGCATGGCCGTGACGCGGCGTTAGCCGCGTTTGCCGCCGGCGGGGCCGGCGCGGCCTTCGCGAAGCGCGGTGGTGAGCTGCGTAAGCTGCTCACGTAACGCCTTTGCTTCGCCTTCCGCTCGGGCCGCGCGGTCCAGCGCAGCCCGCTCGCTTTTGCGGGCCTCGATGCACTCGCTGTCTTTCTGAGCGGCCTTCTCGGCTGCGCGGTGGATCTCCTGGGCCGTGTGCTGTTTGAGGTCGTGCAAATCACGCGCGAGCTTATCGCGCTCGGCAATCGCGCCCTGGGCCTTTGTGAGTTCTTCGCGCAGGCCCTCGGCCTCGACCGTGAGGGTGTCAGCCAGCTCGACCGCTTCGGCGGCCTGCTCGCATAGCGCTGTCTGTTCGGCGGCCAAGCGCTCGCGCTCGCCGGCCAGCAGGCGTTCGGCCGCCGTGCGAGCAACCGTCCAGAACTCGCCGGCGAGCGCAGCAACAGCCGTGGATAGCTCGGCTGGCAAGGGTTCGACGGCCGGCTGCGCCTTCTTCTGCTTGGCTGCCTTCCACTCCGTCATCGCATCGCTGATGGTGGTGAAACTACCGCCGCCGAGCTTCTTGCGCACGGCGTTCAAGGTAGGTTTAACGCCCTCGGCGTCCAGCTCGTCGGCGACCTTCCAGATTGCCTCGCTGGTTGCGGTTGCCATGATTCACGCCTTGCTGTTGTAGTAGGTTGTATGATACTACAACGTACTATATACAACAACGCCGTCGATAGACGGTCTTCACGCCAAGTAATGCCTGAATCAGCGTATCGCCGTATACACACGGGCGACCACGTGTGGGTATGGCATCGGGCATTCTGGCAAGGACGGCTTCATCTATCCATATTGTTACGTTCCCCGGCTGATCAGGCCTTCATTATAGGCCGCCCAATTCCTGACACGGTAGCGTGCCTTCGGCTCACCTTTCTTGTGTATGTCCTTGCGCATTTTCTTGGCAAAAATTAGGCAGTTACTCTGGAATCTGACTTGATAGGAGGCTGGCCCCGCGACCATTGCGCGTAAACGTCAACGGATCTCGCTCGATTTATGCAACAACGCCACCTCGGATGACAAACCGATCGATCTGCCCTAGACTGAAAAGCAGCTACTCCGTCACTCCTGCAAGGTGGTCGGTGAATGCGCCGATGAAGCCCGAGATGTTGCCGCATCTCGGGCTTTGCTTTTTTCCGGGAAGGGGAAGGGACCGCGTTGTCTGTGTCGACCGTGAAGGTTGGCCGAGAGACGACGGATCAAGGCGGGATAGCCCCGACAGCGCAACGGACTACGCCGTTGCCCTATCGCGGCTTGGATGGTGAGTCCTTCGATCCAGGTGGGCGTTGTTGCATAAATCGAGTGTGAAGACGCAATAGCATCGACGGGCATAATTTCAGGCGATACGCACGGATTGCGGACGAGCGAGGTCCGTCATACGGTTGATGACGCCGACGCGAATGGAGACCTCGGTCGCCTGCGAGTCGATGTGACGCGCCCAGAGATAGTTGCCGGTGAGGGTCTTGAACCGATACATCGCATTCTCGGCAAGCGATCGCCGGTGGTAGCCACTGTCTTGCTTCCATTCTCGACGACCGTCACGGGCAATTGCATCAACCGCGCCATTACGCCACGCCGCACCGGGCATATCCGCTGGCCAATGAGCGGCACCCTCGCGTGGCGGAATCGAAGGAATAGCACTGCGTGCAGCAATGGCCGCATGGCATGGCTTGGTGTCGTAGGCACCGTCACCGCCGATGACATCGATTTGTTCTTCGCGTGGAATCTGGTCGAGCAACTTGGCCAGAGCGTCACCGTCAGCCACATTCTGATTCGTCATTAGTGCGGCATGCACTTGACCTGTATTCGCGTTGAGCGCGAGATGGACTTTACGCCACGTGCGCCGCTTCGAGTAGCCGTGCTGGCGCACCTTCCATTCACCTTCTCCATAGACCTTCAGACCGGTGCTGTCGACAACCAGATGGATCGGTTCATTGTCACGAAGGATCGGCAGTTCGACATCAAGCGTTTTTGCCCGGCGACAGAGCGTGGTGTAATTCGGCACCGGCAAGCTCGGGAAGGCCAAATCGCGCAGACTTTGGGTGAAACCTTGCAGGGCGCGCAAGGTCAGTCGATAGACGGTCTTCACGCCAAGTAATGCCTGAATCAGCGTATCGCCGTATACACACGGGCGACCACGTGTGGGTATGGCATCGGGCATTCTGGCAAGGACGGCTTCATCTATCCATATTGTTACGTTCCCCCGGCTGATCAGGCCTTCATTATAGGCCGCCCAATTCCTGACACGGTAGCGTGCCTTCGGCTCACCTTTCTTGTGTATGTCCTTGCGCATTTTCTTGGCAAAAATTAGGCAGTTACTCTGGAATCTGACTTGATAGGAGGCTGGCCCCGCGACCATTGCGCGTAAACGTCAACGGATCTCGCTCGATTTATGCAACAACGCCTCCA